>JAAFHO010000175.1 GCA_013297575.1 Chitinophagales bacterium | reverse complement strand
TTTAGCGGCATTTTTGCTGTTTTTGGCCTGTATCAATTTTATGAACCTCAGTACGGCCAAGGCCACGCACCGCGCCAAAGAAATTGGGGTACGCAAGTCGATGGGATCGGGTAGGGGAGCGTTGATTGGGCAGTTTTACGGAGAAGCCTTTTTGATGTCGTTGATATCGGCGGGCGTTGCGCTTGTAGCCGTAGTTTTATTGTTGCCTGCCTTCAACGAACTTACGGGCAAAAATATCGCAATCAATTGGCAAAATACCCAGTTTTGGGGCTTGATTTCCGCCACAATGGTCGGTACGGTCTTGTTGGCGGGTAGTTATCCGGCATTGTTTTTATCCGCTTTTAAACCCGCCGAAATCCTCAAAGGGCAATTAGATGTATCCACGGGGCTTCCCAATGTTCGCAAAGGATTGGTCGTTTTTCAGTTTGGCATTTCCATTTTGATGCTCATCGGACTTTTGACAGCGAGGCAACAAATGGATTTTATTCGCAACACCAACTTAGGGCTTGACCGCTCCAATATTTTGGTACACACCCTCGATGGCAGTATCCGAAACAGGTTTCAACCGTTGCGCAATGACCTGTTACAAGTACCTGGTATTCAATCTGTTACTACTTGTCAGCAATTGCCAATTAACATCGACGATAGTTCTGGTGATTTGAATTGGCCAGGTAAAGACCCGAAAGCACCTTCTATGGTAAAAGTAATGTGTGTGGGCGACGATTTTATCAAAACAATGGGTATAACAATGGTGGCTGGCCGCGATTTTGGTGCACCCAACGATACACTTAAGTACCTGATTAATGAGTCTTGCGCCCGCATGATGGGCATGAAAGATCCCGTTGGGCAAAAGGTCCGATTTTGGTTGGGCAATCAAGAAATTCTTGGGGTAATGAAGGATTTTCACCTGCAATCGCTGCATATTGAAATAGAACCCTTGGTGTTGGTGTATCAACCCAGCGAAACCTATTATACCCTAATTAAAACGGCACCGGGTAAAATGGAGCAAGTGATGGCCTCTTTTGCGGCACCTTGGGAAACGCATAATCCGGGTTTTCCCGTTGATTTTGGTTTTTTGGATAAATCTTTTGAGCGGCAATACAAGTCTGAAACATTGGTGCATCAATTGGTGTCCATTTTTTCGCTGATTTCTATCTTTATTGCCTGTTTGGGCTTGTTGGGCTTGGCTATTTTTACTGCTGAACAACGCCGGAAAGAAATTGGTATCCGCAAGGTATTGGGCGCATCGGTGGTTTCGGTAGTGGCCTTATTGAGTAGCGATTTTTTAAAATTGGTATTTATTGCCCTGCTTTTAGCCAGTCCAGTAGCATGGTGGGCGATGAATCATTGGCTCTCCGATTTTGCGTATCATATTGATTTACAGTGGTGGATGTTTGGCGTAGTTGGCGCACTAGCCATGCTGATTGCGTTTTTTACGGTAGGCGGACAAGCAGTAAAGGCGGCTTTGGCGAATCCGGTTAAGTCGCTGCGGAGTGAGTGATGGAATTTGTGGCACCGGAAAGAAACAACTCTAATTTGCCCACTGCTGCTGCCCAAATATCATTTTTTCTACTTTTTTTGAAAAACCCAAAATGGCCTAGGTTTTTTAAACCCAATTCTTTTGGGGTATATCGAGTCATTTTGATTGGCCGACTGCTTTTAATATGTTTCCAATAGTTATGGGTATTTTTTTCATTGGAAATGGTATCATCAACCGTCCAAAATAAATGAATCGGGAAATTATAGTTTTTAAATGAACCAGCCGGTAATGTGTTTCCTGCAAATTTAGAATGAAAAAAATAATCTTGGTGCGCACACCAATTGCGCCACTCCAATACCACGTTTTTGGGCAAATCTTCCATGATTTTAAACTGCTTGGCACTAATATACCCTGTAAACAAAATACTCAGCGGTGTAAAAACATAAAAGAAATAATTCGATTTTAACCGATACCCTAATGGCATGTGCGGCGCATAACCTGTAGAAACCGCAAAACAAACCATGCCTTTCACGCCTTCCAAATTGTGCATAAATCCTACTTGCTGACCACCAGCGCTGTGTCCTAAAAGCAAAAAAGGCAATTCCGGAAACCGATGGTTCAAATATTGCTTCATCGCCGGCATATCCTTCAAACCATAATCACTAAATGTGTAGTCACAGTTGCGCATATCCACCGGAGCCGATGCGCCACTACCCCGATAATCCCATAGGCAACAAATAAACCCATGTTCCGCCACATATTCTAAAAAAGACAGGTAAAACTCCTTTTTAGTGGCAGTTCCGTTATTAAATTGGACAACCGCTTTGGGGTGTTGGGGGATCAGTAATACACCGTGCAGCAAGACTCCATCGGCGCATGGTACCGTAAATGATTCTTTCTGAATAAGTTGTGGATGCGTCATAGATTATAATTTTTGTAAAGCCCTATCTAAAGCATTTTTAAGCAAACTGGGGTCTTTTTTCAATTGCATCAGGATGATCGTGCCTTCAATTTCGGCGATGGTTTGTTGCACCACATTTTCCAATTCGATGCCTTGATACTTTCCTTTAAAAATCAAGGATAAAGCGTTGTCGAAGCGTTGAAAAAAGTAATTTATTTCGGGTAAAAAAGTATCTTCTACATGTGCTGTTTCTAAAATGGTATTGGCAAAAAAACAACCGCCAGTGCTGCGTGTAAAAGCGTTGTAAAGGACATCAGTCATCTGTATTAACCGCTGTTGCGCAGGTATTAATTCGTCTTCCGCTATGCTAAAAATATGCTTATCGAACCAAAATGCGGTTGCTTGTAATGCCTTTTTCATTACGTCTTCTTTGTTCGTAAAATGATGATAAAAGACACCTTTGGTTAAGCCCGTTGCGTGCGCCAAATCATTCATCGTAGTCCTGTAATAGCCATTGGCCCGGAACACTACAATACTTTGTTTAATAATTTCTGCTGGTGTTGTTTTATGAATTGGCATTATACTGAACGTTTAGTATGCAAAAGTACAACGACTATTTTAATTTGCAAATTTTTTTTGTAGGTCTAGTAGAAAAAAACAGGAAAATTACTTGTAATAAAAATCGGTAAAATTCGATTGGTTAGAGAATGGGTGTATTGAATTTATGTATCTTCTTGGGAAATAGATTGGTTTTGTAGAATAAGACATATATTTGTACTTCTTTATTTCGGATGTGGGTTTGCAATGCATTTCGAAGTATCAAAAGGTATCAAATTAGTAGATTTTTCTGAGATATGCCCAATATACACCACTCAAAAAATATCGTTCTCGGTAGTATTACTGCTGGCGGGGATGTGATTGTTGGAGATACTACTTATGTCAATAATTACTTCGCAGGCGAAGAGGTTAAGATACCGCACCGCCTCACCAATTATATTCCAACCAATGCAGAGTATATTTTAGGGCGTGATACAGAATTAGAAACAATATCAAAATACTTAAAGGCTAAGAAACCCACAGTATTAGTAAACGGTATCGGAGGAATAGGAAAAACATCTGTTGCTATCAAATATATGGCAATACACGGCGAAGAATACAAGCACTTAGCTTGGATAACTGTACAATCAAGCATTTTAGAGACTTTTATTAGCAATTCTGCATTACTTGAATCACTTCAAATTACAGAAAAAGTACAAGATCTTATCAAAGCAAAACAATTAGATAACGCATTTGAACTCGTTTTTCACCAATTGAATATTTTGGAAAAAACATTGGTCGTACTTGATAATGCAAATGACCTAGAAGATTTAGAAAAATACGAACACCTTTTTGATACAGCATCTTGTCATTTTCTCATAACATCTCGCACATATCCACCCGAATGGACTACAATTGCCATTGATTCTTTACCTGAAGAAGAAGCACTTAGATTATTCAAAAAGTTACACCCCTCAGTACAAGCGAGTGATGAAGCGATTAAAAGCCTTTTATCCAAACTTTTTTATCATACATTACTGATCGAATTAGTTGCCAAATCTATTGAATCATCTGCCTATGTATTTGAAGAATTGCAAGAAATAATTGAGACACAATTCATCCATCATGAGTCTTTAAATCAAGATATTGTATCAACTGGTAAACATGGAGCAGTTATTAAAGATAATCTCAAAAAGTCAAAGATTGAAGATTATATCTGGCTTATTTTCAGTAAAATTAAGGGTTTAGATGAGAGATCAAGAAATATATTAATGAGCATGGCTTTGTTACCCTTAGCATTTATGATTGAACGAAATGACTTGAGGAAGCATCTTTCTGTTTTTGATTTAAAAGAACCCATGCCTGCTTTAGTGGTATTGGTAGAACGTGGTTGGGTTGATAGGATTAAAAGTTTGGAGCAAAAGACGTTTTTTAAGATGCACCCTTTGATTGCTGATGTGGTTATTAAGCATTTAAATGTAGATGTTATTTTTGCGGATCAATATATTCTTTATATAAAAGAAAAAATTGACTATGACGAGACAAATTCAGCACATAATCTAATTGATAAAAAATATTATGAGATATTTTCTGAACGATTAACCAATTTGTACTTTAACCAAGATAGTGGCACAATGGCAGTGCTATTAAATATTTTAACATGGTATTACAAACAGTTTGGTGACTATGATAAAGCCATTAAATTAGGTGAAAAAGCGCTAAAAATGGCTCAAAATGTATTTCATTCTAATGATGATAGAATTTCACAATGCGAAAATAACTTGGCATTGGTTTATCGTGATAAAGGATTGTATAATGAGGCAGTTGTCTTATTAGAAAATGCTTTAAAAAATCGAAAAAGAAAAATAAATATTAATCAATCTTCTATTGCTACTCGATTTTCTAATTTAGCAATGATGTATCAGAATTTAGGTCAATACGACAAGTCAATAGTCTTCTATAAAAAAGCGCTAAATATTGACAAGAAAAATTTTGGAATTAATCATCCAACTATTGCGATACGTCACGCTAATTTGGCTACCGTTTATTTTCAATTAGGTCGCTATTCTGATGCAGCAATGTTGGCAGAAAAGGCACTAAATAGTGATATAAAAAATTTTGGTAACGAAGACCCAAATGTTGCAATTCGACAATCAAATTTGGCTAGAATTTACAGAAGTTTAGGGCGTTATAAAGAAGCACTTGTTTTAGCAGAAAGTGCTTTAAATAGCGATGAAAAAAATTTTGGTAGCGAAAATCCTACCTTGGCCTTTAGTCAAAATAATTTAGCACTCATATACCAAGATTTAGGAAGAGAAATTGAAGCTCAAGATTTGTGGTTAAAAGCATACCAAATACGCCTTAAAAAGTTAGGAGATGTGCATCCATTAACAATTGATATTAAAGAAAAACTAACTAAAATTTGAAGTTTTATTCTTTTTAACCATGAGTTCGTATTCAAAGCCCCCCCAAGCCCCCATCAATTAAACCTCACCTCAATCGCCTTTAACCTGTATTTATCGCCCAGCGGTAATTTACGTTTACGCAAAATAATCCGACCTGTTACCAAAGAACCCGCCGCTATACCATAGGCCAAAGGGTAATTTTGTTCTCGATCACGAAATAAAACAGCCATCGTTGCCGCAAAAGTAAGGCTGGCTCCAAAGGTGAAAATTGCACCACCTACGAGGCGTGAAAAACCACCAGGAGGTCGTTTTATATAACCGATTTCATCTACTTTTACAAGATAATTGTCCAGTAAAAGGCTATTTCCTTCTGGTAAAATATCCGTTATGCGCCGGGTGTACCAATATTTCTCAGGGCCGTCAAATCGAAATGTAATCGCATCGCCAATAAAGTATTTCTTTGTTTGTGCCTTATTGGTTTGTTCCAAAATGAGCATTTTTTGGGCAAAAAGTCCCGTGTTAACAAAGAAAAAGAGTAAAAAATAAAGTGTAAATCGACTTGTGTTCATCATTGTTGTATTTAAAACTTGAAAACTCATTTATAACGATCGGTACCTAATATCTGCTTCTTTTAATAGCTGTTTTATTCGCCAATCCATAATTTGGATATTGAAGTGCCTGAAAATATCTATCACGCACCAACCATTGGGCAAAAGTAAAAGAGAAAAACCGAATTAGGCACTTACTTGTTAGATTGTTTGAAAAAAGTGGTAGTTTTGCATGATAAATTTATTAATATAACCTTGTATGCTACAATTTACGCGCTTTTTAATGCTGTTGCCTTTGTTGGCAACATGTTGCACCAATAACACAAAACCTACTCCAGCACCCGCTACCCTTCAAATTTTTGTGGGCACTTATACCGAAAAATTAGGCCACGTGGACGGTAAAGCGACGGGTATTTATACCTGCCAGTTGGATACTATTACGGGTACACTCACCGTCACAGATTCAGTGACAGATATTGCTAATCCTTCTTATGTTACGCTCTCACCTGATAAAAAGATGCTGTATGCCGTCGGCGAAAATGGCGGTAAACCTACCCAACCTTATGGTAGTGTAGCGGCCTATAGCATTAGTGAAAAAGGGAAACTTACGAAGATCAATGAAGTGCCCAGTTACGGGATCGCTCCTTGTCATGTTTCGACAGACCGCGCTGGGAAATTTGTTTTTGTGGCCAATTACGCAACGGGTAATGTACTGAGTTATGGCATAAAACCAGACGGTGGTTTGAGCGATTCCTTGTGTATGCACAAACACGCGGGTAAAGAGCCTTTTGCGCACCAAGTATATCCTTCGCCAGATAATCGCCTGTTATACGCTGTTGATAAAGGCGCTGATGGTGTTTTTACCTATAAAATAGAAGATGCTGGTCTGTTGACATTGCTACATAAAACGCCTGCTGCAAAAGGATCGGGCCCAAGACATTTGGATTTTAATCCCAAAAATGACAATCAACTGGCCGTTATTCGCGAAAATAATAGCACATTAGCGGTGTATCAGTTGGATAAGGCCACCGGTAATTTAATTTGTACGGATTCCTCTAGCACATTGCCAGTAGGTTTTACGGAAAATAGTTACTGCGCAGATGTCCATTATCATCCCAATGGCCGATTTGTATATGGCTCCAATCGTGGGCATAATAGTATTGCCATTTTTGAAATCAGCGCAGAAGGCCGTTTGAAATCCATTGGACATGTGGCCTCTGGCGGCACGATACCGCGTAGTTTTATGATTACACCGGATGGAAAATGGATGTTGGTGGCGAACCAAAATTCCAGTACGGTGCAGGTGTATCGTTTGGATGAAAAAACGGGTATGCCAACACCGGTCGGAAAACCTGCGTATGTGGCAACACCCGTTTGTTTGAAATTGCGGTAATGTTGGGTTGGGTGTGTGTAGAGGCGTTGCACTGCAACGACTCTACGCTACGGAACGCGTATCGATCGGTTGTATTACGGTTAATTTCCGTTTTTTTACCATTTTTTTTCCATTTTCACCGTTTTTTTTACCGTTGATTGGAGACGTTGCGGTGCAACGTCTCTACCGGCCACCATAAAACGCCGAGGTTTGTTTCACCCCCTCCAAATAATCCATTGGTGCCAAATCGCCAAAAACACGTTCATATTTGGCCGAACTAAATCGGTAATCGTGGTTGTATTGGTACATCATTTCGCGTACTTCGCGCAAGATTGGGATAAATAAACCCAGAAAACTGACCATCGTATTGCCCAACGGTTGTAATTTATTTGGTTTTCCCATGGCTTGGCTGATGGCGGCCACCATTTCCTTTCCCGTCATTGTGTTTTGAGCAGTAGGCAGGTGCCAAACCTGTCCATCGGAGCGGTTATCAAGACCTAGTGTAGCCATAGATTTAGCGATATCCTCGGTATAAGTAAAGTCGTGTAATGTGTCTGGATTGCCTAGTAATTGCGCCGATTTGCCCTTCGCTATATTTTCAAAAACGGTAGAAGTAAGCATACTTTTTTCACAATCGGGGCCATAAAAATCGGCAGAACGGGCGATACAGCCCCTTAATCCCCTGTTTTTGAACGCATCTAAGAGTTTTTCGGCTACGGCTTTGCGTACTTCGCCTTTTTTGCTGCTGGGATTCATCGGCGTTTCTTCGGTCATAACACCCTTTACTAGACCGTACATATAGACATTATCGAGGAACACCAATTTGGCATTGATCTCCAAACATGCCACGATCACGCCTTCTACCAGTGGCAACCAATCACGCTGCCAGATTTTGAGTTTGTACTCCAATCCTAAACAAAAATAAACCACTTCGGAGCCTTGAAGTGCCGTTTTTAATTGCGCAGCATCCATTGCATCTGCGGTTACATGTTCCCAAGCACCGGGGAATGGTCGGCGACTAATACCGCGTACTTTATGGCCGCGGCGGATGAGTTCGTTGGCTAATAATTTTCCTGTAATCCCATTAATACCTAATACCGTTTGCATAATTTTATTTGTTTAAAATGATGCTGCAAAGGTATGGGGTGCTACAAACGCAAAACGATAACTTAAGATAAGAAAATCAATTAAGCCAATTCACGGGCTTGTCGCGCAACACGTGCCCGAATCCGGCTGAGTGAAACAGGTGTAATACCCAAATAGGACGCAATATAATGTTGAGGCACGCGGTTCAGTATTTGTTGGCTATCGTGGTGTTCTAAAAACTTTCGGTAACGTCCTTCCGGTGAATTGAGCAAAAATGTGTTGAGGCGTTCCATGGCGCAGAGATAGACATTTTCGGCAATAAGGCGGCCAAAAACCTCATATTTGGGGTAAAGTCGATAGAGCCGCTGCATGGTTTCATTTTTGAAATACAGCAATTCACAATCTTCCATTGCTTCGATAACGATATTACTGGGCGTTTGTAAAAGTATGCTTTCGTAATTGCATACAAATTGGTTATCAAAGAAGAAAAAAGTTGTTTTTTCCTCTCCCTCAATAATATGGTATTGCCGAAAGGATCCTTTTATAATCACCGCAATTTCAGTACTAATTTGCCCTAATCGTATCAGTTGCTCGCGTTTTTTTACTGTTTTTGTAAAAATATGAGGTTCAAAGGCTTCCCATTCATCCTGTGCGATGGGAATAGTTTGGCTCATTACTTGGCGAAGTATTTCTTTCATGGCGGGTGCGTTTTTGTGGAGGCAAAAATACACTAATTTTCTAAAACGCATCACCTAGATCAACAGACCTAGGTAAAATGCCCGACCATTTTAAGTTGTACCGATCACACCACCTCCATCGTCACCCTACGCTGTTTGCCCCAATCTTCTTTTTTGATAAAAGTAATCGG
>JAAFHO010000174.1 GCA_013297575.1 Chitinophagales bacterium | reverse complement strand
TTTATTACCTTACTGTAACGAATACGGCTAGTGGATGTACTTCAACAGACGTAATGCAAGTATATGAGTCCGCTGATTTTCCAGAAGCAGATGCAGGTTTTTCCGACTTGCTTACCTGTAATATCAATCAGTTGACCCTCGATGGTTCAAGTAGCAGCCAAAACGGGCCTTATGTTTATCAGTGGATTCCTACCTCAGGTGGAAATATTGTTTCGGGTGCTAATACACTTTATCCCGTCATTGACGCGCCCGGTACATATAGCCTAGCAGTACGAGATACCTCCAATAGTTGTATTTCTTACTCCATGGTAGAAATCAGTCAGAATATTACACCGCCCGATGCTGAAGCAGGCGCGCCAGTTACTTTAACTTGCTCCGTCAATTCTGTTACCTTAGATGGCGATGTGAATTCCAATGGATCATTTACTTATAGTTGGACGGCGGCTAATGGCGGTAATATTCTATCAGGAGCAACTACTTTATCTCCAGAGGTAAATGCAGTAGGTATATACACCTTAAAAGTAACAAATACGTCTACTGGATGTACCGATACGGATCAAGTAAATGTATTGGCAGATCAAAATGCACCTATCGTTGCTATAGCTCAACCAGCCATTTTGAACTGTAATATTGATTTTGTTTTGTTAAATGCGTCAGGATCTTCTACCGGTAATGTCACTTATAGTTGGGTGACACCTAATGGTAATTTTATTGACCTTTCCGATTCATCTAAGGTGAAGGTAAATGCACCCGGTGTGTATCAATTGGTGATTCAGGATATGGATAATAATTGTGCATCTTTGGCATCAGTAACGGTAGCACAGGATATTACAGCCCCAATTGCTCAGGCGGGTATGGATACTAGATTAGATTGCAAGTCGATTATTGCTACATTGGATGGTTTGGGATCCAGTTCAAATGGTAATTTTTTCTACCAATGGTCAACACCAAATGGGGAAATTTTGGCAGATCCAAACTCTTTAACACCGACAGTATCGGCATCAGGCACTTACTTGCTCACCGTGGTCAATACAGATAATGGTTGTAAATCAACTGATTTGGTTGTTGTTAACGAAGACATCAACCAACCTGATATTGTCATCGTTATTCCAGCACTGATTACTTGTTTTGCGTCAGAGGTGGTGTTGGATGGTAGTAATTCCAGCACAGGAAATGCTTACTCCTACGCCTGGACTACACCCAATGGTAATATTATTAATGGAGAAACTTCCCCTCAAGCGGTAGTCAATACACCCGGATTATATACGCTTACAGTATTGAACAACGATAATGGATGTGCCAATGCAAGTACCACCACCGTCGAGGAAAATACCGTAGCACCAAGTGTACAAATACTACCTCCTGGTACTATTACTTGTGCTGATCCTGTTGTTGGTATTATAGCCTTAGCAGAAAGTGGCAGTCAATACGTATTTGGCTGGTCAACTATTGATGGCAATATCATAAGTGGAGAAACATCACTCCAATTACTGGTGGACAAACCCGGCAATTACAATGTATTGGTGGTCAACAACAATAATGGTTGTGCGGCATTGGCTAATACTAATGTGCTGGAAGTACTGGATCGCCCGAATAACTTTGAATTTACCCTTGGACTTCCCGGATGCCGCGACAATGACGGTTTAATTAGTTTTGATTCCGTTATGGGTGGTATTGAGCCTTATCTATATTCCATTAATGGTGGTAATAGTTTTGCCAATTCGATTTCATTTGGTGGTTTAGCACCCGGTATCTACGAACTATTAGTACAAGATATCAATGGTTGTGAATATAGTGAAGATTTGGAAATACCAGCGGCAATTGATCCATCTATTGATGTGACGCCACAATTTGAATTGCAATTTGGCGACTCGCTTCAACTCAATGCTGTGCTGCCTCCCGGTTTTCCGCTTGATCTAATTGATACGATACGATGGGAGCCACTAACATTCCTTACATTTAGTGGCAACACTGTACCCGAATTACTTACGCCTATTTGTAAGCCATTCAATACCATACAGTACAAAGTAAGTGTGTTGACCAAAAATGGCGGTTGCGAAGCATACGATCGGATTGCTATCATAGTAGATGCTGAACCTCATATTTATATCCCTAATGTATTTACGCCGGATAATTCAGCAGATCCTGCAAATACGGTCTTTTATATCCATGCTGATGACAAGCGGAAACAGATCAAACAGGTCAATTCTTTCCAGATATTTGACCGTTGGGGCGAAAAAGTGCACTTTGCACAAAATTTCCAACCCAATGATCCTGCTTATGGCTGGGATGGTCAAATTGGCGGAACAGGAAAAGCACTCACTCCAGCAGTTTTCGTTTATTATGCAGAAATAGAACTGATTGATGGACAGAAAATACTGTACGAAGGGGATGTAACTTTGGTGCGATAATTTATCTTTTTGATAGTATAAAAAGAGGCCGACAGGGATTCATTCCTTGTTGGCCTCTTTTTTTTGGATCAATACGACTTGATTGACCTACTCCATATACAAAATACAATTAGGCGATTTGCCCATGCGTTACTCTGTTTAATATTTGCTGGTAAGCGCCATCCCAAAGATTAATGCGTTTTTGTAAAGATTCAATCGTTACTTGTTCCGCTGCTGCCCAGAATTGTTCGTTTCCACCACATAAATTTGATGTCATTTGTAATGCAAGGTGGCTATGATGATCGCCATCTACTTCAATATGTCTTTCAAGGTAATATTTGAAAATGGAAATGTTATCTGGAAAATTTTGATGGATGTCGTTGACCATTGAGATAAACATCCCCGGAATTAGATCTTCTCTGCCAAAGGTAAAGATGGCAGATTGTAAATAATCTTTATTGCTATGGATAATTTCAAAGGTAAACTCCACAAATTCTCGTGCCTCTGCTGGTACCCCTGCAATGATAAAAGATGCATTAAAATCCCCGGTTTCTTTCAATGTTGCAATAAACAGTTCAATTTGAGCCGTATCTGCTCCGCACTGTTGCATTGCATCTAAGTAAAGTTCAAAATGACTTTTTATTTTGCCAAAGCTATCAACATCTGATTCCTCCCCAGCGACAATTTCGTTAATGAGTTGTCTCGTTTCAGCAGAGCCTTTGGGAAACCACGGAATAGAAGTACAAGTTAGGTTATTTTGCAAGGATTTTAACAAAGACATAAAGTCCCAAACTGCAAAAATATGATATTGCATAAAAATCTTCAGGTCTTCAACATCTTTAATCGCTGAATATACTTTATGATTAATAATTTGCTGCCGTAAAGGCTCAATTCTACTTTTAATGTTGTCTAAGTGCTCGTTCATGTTTGTTTATATATTGTCTTAATTGTGCTAATTTAGATACTCGTTCCAAATGCTTAAGTAAACATGAACCTCCTTAATTTGTTTATCAAACCGATACTTTTCCAGCAGCACTAAACCAAAATATAAAAAGGCTGAAAGGTTTCCCCCTCAGCCCCTATATCAGTTCAATAGTTGATTGAATCCAACGAATTGATGCGTTTATTTTTTAGCAGTAATATTATAAACAATACCACTAGATAAAACATACTTTACGGTTATTTTTTTGGTTACAGTATCGTATGAATAAGTACTATTACTATCTGCACTTGCACCAGTTAAAGTAGTGCCATTTGAAGAACAATCTGCTTCAAAGCCACCGATAGTACTACCAATTCCAATTTTTACAACATTGCAACTTGAGCCAACAATAGTAAGAAAACTTTCAGCATCAGTCAATTCTTGGGTTGTAACTTGACCCGGTGCCTGCGTAGTACCTATTACTGAATTGTATATTCCAGTCAGTTGAGTTTCGTAACAGTTATCGGGTGTGGCGTCTTCTTTTTTACAAGAAGCAAAGGCGAGCAGCATAGCAGCAGCTGAGTAAAGAATAAAACGAGTCATTGAAATGAGTTTGTTAAATGATGAAATATTAAATAAAAACCCGCTCAAAAGCAGGATACAATACCATTACGTGGAAATAATATTTCAGGTTGGGGAAAGGGTACTAATTCACCGAAAAAGTTGCTCTAAAGGGCTGCTGAGCATTGAAAAAAGTCAATTCAGAAATCCGAACCTTCATAAATTCGGTTAATGGAAGACCATAAACAATGTCCAGTAATTCCGATTCTGATTCAACAGAAAAAACGGCCCACAGTTTACCATGTTCCAGTGCAAGTGCGTAGTTCAACAATTTGCCGTCATTCATTAATTTATTGACGGCTGACCGTTGGCGCGGAATTAACCCCACAAATTCATCGGGTAATTCCTTGGGCATGGTAAAATCTACCATGAATTGCATATTGGTTTGCTCCATTATTTTTTTCCTAATAAAGTTTTGTGAAGTAAATAATCACAAAATCAAAAATGATTAATATTTGGTAATTCAAGTATTAGACAGCAATAATCGTGCAAAGTTTCAATTATTTAGGAAAAACCAATAATATCCTTGACAGATTGACCGATTTATTTGAACAATTAAACGTACCTTAACATTAAATTATTATCCGAATGAACTGTAATTATTGATTTTCAAACACTTAGAAAAAAAACCAATATTGGCATATCCACTAAATTAATCAATGACAAACAGACAGTTTTTTAAGCAGAACTGTCATTTCAATTTAATGCCGTAACTTTGCCCACTTAACGCAACAAAGGTACTATGAAAAAAATATTAATCATAATCTTATGGATCATTCCTTGTATTGCACCTGCGCAGGGTATTTCGTTTGAACACGGCGAATGGGCTACGGCTTTGGAAATGTCGAAAAAAGAAGGCAAACTTGTTTTTGTGGACGCGTTTACAACTTGGTGCGGCCCCTGCAAAATGCTATCGCGCAATACATTCCCCGACTCAGCGGTTGGTGCTTATTTCAACAAGCATTTTATCAATGTAAAAATGGACATGGAGAAAGGGGAAGGCATTGCGCTTGCCCAACAATATACCATTGCCAGCTACCCTACCCTATTATTTGTTAATAGTACAGGCGAATTAGTACATAAAGCAGTCGGGTTTCATACGCCAACGCAATTGATCGAACTTGGGCAAAATGCTAATAACCCCGAAAAACAAATTGGGGCAATGGACAAACAATACGCATCTGGTAACCGCCAACCCGAATTTTTGTCGCGTTACTTGGAAGCACTTGCGGCTGCTTACGACCCTCAATCGGGCATTGTTGCTAATAAATTTCTAGCGACCCAAACTGATTTTAGCACGGAACGCAATATGGACATCATTGCACGTTATTCAGACGATGCGCTTGCTCCTGCGTTTAAATACCTCGTAACACACAGGTCGGCTTTTGATAATAAATACGGACAAGAACATATTGATGCCCGGATTCAAGGTATTTTTGACCAACACTTAATGCTAAATCCCGAACTCACTTGGCCAGAAACCGAAAAATTGGTGCGTTCTACTTTCCCCGAAGATGGCGTAAAAAGGGCGGCGCAATTCAAAATGACTTGGAACCGAAACCGCGAGGATGTTCCGGGCTACCTCAATGCAGCCACTGAATATTATCAAAAATATAGTTCCGATAACCCCGACGAACTCAACGAAGTGGCATGGATTTTTTACAAGAATACCAACGATAAAAAATACCTGAAAAATGCCCTGAAATGGGCTGAAAAATCGGTACAACTGTTCCAGTCTTACGCTAATACCGATACGGTAGCAGCCATACAAGCAAAATTGGGAAAAAAGAAAGAAGCCATCACCAATGCCAAAAAAGCCATCGAACTCGCCAAAGCATCTGGAGAAGACTACTCTCAAACTCAATTGCTACTGAATGAACTAGAAAAGGGTTAGTTTTGTTAATGAACGAGAAAGCAATAATAGACATATACATTGCGCCCTAAAAAAACAAAATTTACTATTCAAAACTATTAAAATGTCGAAGCACGGAAAAGCATTGGTCGCCATGTCGGGCGGTATAGATTCAACGGTAGCAGCAATTATGTTGCACGAAGAAGGGTGGGAAGTGATTGGTATCACTATGAAAACCTGGGACTATGCCACAGCTGGCGGATCAAAAAAAGAAACAGGTTGTTGCTCACTTGATAGTATCAATGATGCGCGTCAGGTAGCGGTACGCCTTGGATTTCACCACTTTATTGTGGATATTCGCGAAGAATTTGGCGATTATGTGATTGATAATTTTGTAGATGAATATATGGCGGGGCGAACACCAAACCCCTGCGTACTGTGCAATACGCATATCAAGTGGAATAGCCTGCTCAGGCGTGCAGATATGCTCGATTGCCAATTTATTGCCACCGGACACTATGGCATTATTAATGAATTGGACGGACGTAAATACATTACACGTGCTTCCGACCGACAAAAAGACCAGTCGTATGTGCTTTGGGGCCTCAGCCAAGAGTGCCTGAACCGCACACGTATGCCATTAGGCATATATACGAAACCCGAAGTACGCCAAATGGCTGCCGAAAGAGGGTACGACGAACTGAGTAAAAAAGCAGAAAGTTACGAAATCTGCTTTGTACCCGATAACGACTACCGAGGTTTTTTGCGCCGCAGGGTAGATGGACTGGACGACATGGTACGCGGTGGTAATTTTGTGGACAATGATGGAAAAGTACTTGGCAAACACGAGGGATACCCATTTTATACCGTAGGCCAACGCAAAGGGCTGGGCATTGCTTTAGGCGAGCCTATGTTTGTGACCGAAATTCGCCCTGATACCAATACCGTTGTACTAGGCCGCGAAGATGACCTGATCCGCAATGGTATGATCGTCGGCAAAGCCAACATGATGAAATACGCCAATTTGCCACCATCAGGTATCGAAACCGTGACTAAAGTGCGCTACCGCGACTCTGGAACAATGGCGACTATATCTCCAGTAGGTAACGATATTTCGGTGGAGTTCCATGCCAATGTAAAAGGGATTGCGCCGGGTCAAAGTGCCGTTTTTTATGAGGGCGACGATGTAGTAGGTGGCGGTATCATTCAAGGAGGGGGCATTTTTTGATCAAATGATCTCATTTAAAAAAATACCGTCTTATTTATTGCTCATTGTCGTGGTACAGTGGGCTATATTACCAGTTATTTGGGAATACCAAATAAGCAGCATTCAATATATAGGGCGGCATTTTAGGAATGAAACATCGGAAACAACGACCATTACTCTTTCTATAAACGATTGGAAATCAGCACGTATAGATAAAAAAGAAATCCGACTTTCGGGGTTAATGTACGATGTGCGTTCCTCCCAAATAGAAGGTGATTCGATACAATTGGTCGTTGTAAGAGACCATAAAGAAGAACGCCTTTTGGCGCTTGGTCATCGTTTTTTTCATCAAAAAGACGATCCATCAACGCACCATTCCGCACGGGTGGCGATACTCCAACTTTTTAATATTCCTTTTTTAGTGCCACAAGATTTGGCACCACATTTTACTATAATTACGGATAAATGCTCCAAGATTAAATATCCGCTCTGGATTGAATTTTGGGAAAATACCTGTTGTAATACGGAAGAGTTGCCTCCGTGGGTTGCTTAGCACATTGTAAAATAAGTTTTTTTATATTTTTAGGGTGTACCCGACCCTGAATGGGTCGGTCAGCCGCTACAAATATGCTGAAAACATAGATTTCAAAAATATAAAAAACTTATTTTACACTGTACTAAATAGGATACTATATCACAAATGATATGGGCGAATAATCCATTTTACACCACTTATTTTCTTTTAATGTTTTTGTTTTTTGACGAATATGTCAAAAAACAAATTCGCTATGCAATTATCACACATGAAAAAAATTATTATTTTTATATATTTGCTTGGATTCATTACAACACTTCAAGCACAGGACACCTTGTCCGTAAACCTCCATACCACCGTCATTTCTGCTACCCGAACAGCGCAGAGCAGAACAGCAGTAGCGCAATCGGTGCAAGTAATTCCCCAAGTCACAATCGAGCGATTAAATGCTCAAACCACTGCGGATTTATTACAAAACAATGGCGGCGTATTTGTACAGCGCAGTCAGCAGGGCGGAGGTAGTCCGGTTTTAAGGGGATTTGAGGCCAGTAGGATATTGTTGGTCGTAGATGGAGTTCGGATGAATAATGCCATTTACCGAGCAGGGCATCTACAAAATATTATTACTGTCGATAACAATTTATTGGAAAGAGCGGAGGTATTGTTTGGGCCATCTTCTAGTGTTTATGGTTCGGATGCTTTGGGAGGTGCCATTTGCCTTTTTACAAAGCAGCCAACATTGAGCAAAACTGCTGGATCGGTAAACATTGATTTAGGCGGGTTTATCCGTTACAGCACTGTTAACCAGGAAAAGTCAACGAATATCAATTTTAATATTGGTGGTCATAAACTAGCGGCTTTAACCTCCTTTACATACAATGATTTTGGCGACCTAAAAATGGGCAAAAAAAAGGGTAGCACACCACTTTTTGGCCTTAGAAATCAATATGTAGAACGTGTAAATGGCAAAGACTCCTTATTCAACAACGCTGATCCATATCTCCAAAAAAACACGGGTTACAAGCAATATAATGTGTTGGAAAAGATCGTCTATAAGCAAAGCGACAATGTAGAACACACCCTTAATATACAATGGACTACTTCTACTAATATTCCACGTTACGACCGTTTGACCGACCCCGGAAGCAATGGCGTAGGTTTGCGTTTTGCGGAATGGTATTATGGCCCACAAAAACGCGCCATGGCATCGTACCAATTCAGTATTAAAGAAAAAGGATGGTTCAACAATGGGATCAAAGCCATATTGAGTGCTCAAGATATTGAAGAAAGTAGAGTTTCGCGCAGGTTTAACAATAACGCACAAAAGAATCAAATTGAAAAAGTGCAGGTATTGGGAGCCACTGTATATGGGGTGCACCAAAACAAAGACAATACGACCCAAATAGGTATTGACGCGCAACATAATATCGTGAGTTCTGAAGCATTTAACATGAATATTGCGGACAATACCAGCACGCCAACGGGTACGCGTTACCCCGACGGCGGCAGCAGGATGTCCGATATTGCAGCGTTTGCGGCTTTTACGCAAAATAAAGGTAATTTTATCTTTAACCAAGGTGCTAGGGCAGGTTTTTCTAGTATGAAAGCCACTTTTGAAGATCGAACCTTATTCCCTTTCCCGTTTAGCGAAGTGCAGCAAAACAGCCCACTTTTATCTGGCAACTTGGGTGCGATATGGC
>JAAFHO010000173.1 GCA_013297575.1 Chitinophagales bacterium | reverse complement strand
AAAAATAAGGAGAAGTCCAGTTTTTTTCACTGGTTTTCAGCCAGTTTAAATTACCTTGTAATGTATTGATTTCGCCATTGTGCGCGATAAACCGGAAAGGCTGAGCCAGTTTCCAAGAAGGGAAAGTGTTGGTAGCAAACCGAGAATGCACCAATCCGAAAGCACTCACTAAAGCAGGACTGGACAAATCCAAGAAATAGCCCCGTACTTGACCGCTGGTCAATTGGCCTTTATATACGACTGTTTTATACGACATAGAGGCGATATAAAACCCAATTTCGTCCTTTTTTACCGAACTATGGATCAAATGGGACGCATAATTGCGGAGTACAAAGAGTTTGCGTTCGAAGGCTTCGCTATCCGTAATTTGATCTGGGCAGCCTATAAACACCTGCTCCATTTCGGGTTCAACCGACAGCGCAATGTTACCAATGCCGGAGGTATTGACCGGTACTTTGCGCCAGTGCAAAACATCTACACCTAAAGCGGCAGCAGAACGAACAAAAATTTCGCGGCACTGCTCACGCAATTGAATTTCTTTTGGAAAAAAGACCACCCCAACCCCATATCGCCCAAAGGCGGGCAATTGTACGCCATCTCGCATACATTCGCGGGAGAAAAACTCATGGGGTGTTTGGATAAGGATACCGGCACCGTCGCCAGTATTGGCCTCACTACCACAGGCACCGCGGTGCTCCATGTTTTCCAATACGGTGAGTGCGTCCGACACTGTTTTATGGTCTTTATTGCCTTTAATATTGGCTACAAATCCGATACCACAAGCATCGCGTTCAAAATCAGGATGATATAAGCCTTGTTGTTGCATATTGATCATTGTAATCTGGGTATTTCTGTTGAATTAGCGGTACATGGATCAAACTAATTAAGAAATGCCCTTTGAGCATGATTTTTAATGCAGTAAATCGAGCGTATAATGGTTTGGTATTGCTCTGTAATAAGGCATACCCTCAGGAAAGGGAAAAAGGAGTAACGACGGTGTGTGGTGGTGTCGTGTTTTACACTTCGGCTTTGAAGGTTTTGTGTATGAAAATCGTAAACATCCTCATTCATCTATACACAAAACCTAACGACGCTCAGTATAAATTTCAAAATGAAATGAGTTAATTAATACAATACTAATATTTACGACTATTTGTAGAATATTATTTGTCAAATGAGGCACAAAGTTCCTAACAAAGCCGAATATAACCAAAAAAAACAAACAAAATATAATAAAAAATCAAACAAAGAGAATAAATTCCGAATCAATTATTTTGACCAAATTTAGATAATGCGATTCAATTTTAAACTTAATTTTTATTCGGAAATGCAATTAGGAATACATCGAAGGGACTAAGCATACTATCTTCGCCGCACACAAAAACATATAAATACAAAGTAGAGTGCCGTTTATGAGAATAATATATGCCATTTTAGTGCTGTTTTGTACCTACAATGCCCAAGCACAGCAATTTAGTCGCCAACAAGCCCAAAAAGATGCTGCTGCACTACAACGTATGGTCCTCAAAGTACACCCTTCGCCCGATGCCTATATCACAAAAGACAGTTTTCGAACCATTATTAAAGAATTAATGGATTTTGAAGGCGACTCGATTGATGCGAAAGATTGGGAAATTCGTATTCGGCACGCGCTGTTGCCCATTGGTTGTGGACATACTTATATGGCAAGGGGAAAAAGTAAAACCAAACAAAAAAGCAAGTATGCGCTACCCTTTCAAGTATTTTGCCAAAAAGATCGAATTTGGGCGATCTCCGGGGTGGATAGTATAAAAACAGATATTATTCCCACTGGCTCTGAAATTTTATCAATAGGCAATTATAAATCCGCCGATTTGATAGCAGTCATGCTTCGCCACCAACCCTCCGATGGTTATAACTCTACTTTTCAAGGACGAGTGATCAACAGGGATTTATTTTTTAATTACCTGTTTATGAAATATTTTTCCACCGATTCCGTACAATTTATCAAATGGGCAGATCAAACAGGTATTGAACATTATCAAAAAGTAAAGTGCCTTTTAGAAGACGACTTGGTTGGTTCAGAAACCAAATCAGACACAACAATCAAAATAATACACCGCTCGAAAAAGGTGCCTCAATTCTTTTTTTATCATCCAGAACACGATAGTATTGGGGTTTTAAAACTCAATACTTTTAGCGGCAGAGCGGGTACTAAATTATTCCAAAAGGCGATTACCGATATGAATCAAAAGAAAACGCCTTATTTAGTGATCGATTTGCGCGATAATACCGGTGGCAATTTTTCGAGTTCGATCAACCTGATCCGGTATATTTCTAATCAATCCTTTAAAATAGAATTTAGTAGAAGGTTGTTCCGCTCTTGGCGCCATCATTTACCGCTGCAATACCTAGGGCGGGTAGCCAATTTTGCCAACTTTGGTTTGCTGCGCGTTTTTCCACCAAAAATTAAAAATGGAAAGACGTACAGAACCATCAAGTACAAGCCTTCCAAAAAGCACCATTACAATGGACAGGTTTTTGTATTGATTAATGGTATGTCCTTTTCTGCATCCAGCCAAACGGCTACTTTTTTAAAAGAAAACTCCAACGCCATAATTATAGGTGAGGAAACAGGCGGTGGATCGCGCGCTATTAATGGTATGCAAATTCCCGTACTACGGTTGCCCGAATCACGTCTTTTGATCCATATTCCACAAGTACACCTCAAATATCAACTCGGAAAAGATGAAGGTAAGGGCGTAATGCCCAATATCCCAATCAATTACACCTTGGATGACATACTTGCCCACAAAAAACTGGAATGGGAGGCAGTATTAAATTGGATTAACACAAAACCCGCTGTAAAAAATAATTAAAAACGGTAAGTTAATTGCGCACAAAAGAAGTATGTTGCCCCTGCGGTGGACTCAAAGCCAAGTCCCAATTTCGGTGTAAAATACCAACGCATTCCGAAGGGGATTACCTGTATTGTTGGTCTTACATTTCGATAATTACGATTGAGCAACCAATTATTACCCAGCAAGCGGTTGATTAATTCACTGTCGGTAATATCTTCTTCGGTGCCTACGCTTACTTTGGTCCTTATATAATTGACACCGATCCGAAAACCGGAATAGCAGTCGAATCGCCCGTTATTGGCGTAATGGAAAAGCGGCCTAAAGCCAAAATTTAACCGCCGAAGGTTCAACTCGGCAGCACCTGTATATGCTTTGTCTTTCACAGTAACGGTTAGGTCGTCGGCACCAATACGTCCACGATTCCAAGTAAATTGAAGCCCCAAACTGAACCATTTGGCCAAGCCCAAGTCATAGGATAGCCCCAAAGTAGGCGAAGCCTTCATATAGGCACCGATTACGGTATCTGCGGATATAATATCGTCTGCGAGTGCTACAATTTGCCAACCATTGAGGCCAACCGGTGTACTAAAGGTACTTTTGTAATCTAGGTTTTGAGCATTTACAGCCACTGAGGTAAGGCATAATGCTAGGATCAAACTAACTAAAATTGATTTATTCATCATAATATATTAAAAAAACAAAGGATTTTATTAGGGCAAAAAAACGAACAAAAACAAGGGTTAGTGTGTCTGTGCTTCAAATTTATGTATTTCATAACAATTGCTAAAATTAGCAAACTCGGTACAATAACTGGATTTAGTCGAATTATACCATAAACACCTTAGAAAATTTGGCTAGCGTTCAAATCTTGCATAATATTGCAGACGAATTGAGTGTCCCCCTTTTCCCCCCACAACAATTTTTAATGCTGCAGATACAGCATTCAGCGTAATTAAGGTATCTTGATGCCAAAACTACTATACATAATCTGCATTTAATCCATCCCATGTGTCAGTTTTTTGTTTAATACGCTTGTTGTCATTCACATTATTTTAAACCGAACTCTTATCGCTTATGCCCTTTTCTACTTTCCGTTATGCAATGGTGTCATTGTTGACACTGACTGGTTTTTTGTACGGAATTGCACAAAGCCCATTTTCTGTTGAACCCATCGTACTCAAAAGTGAGTTTGGGCGGCAAAAAATAACTCCAAAGGCATCCACTCAACCTCTAAAATTTACAGGTCTTAAACTTGGAGAGACCTATCAATTACTAGCACCTCCCAACGCAGAAACCGCAGGGTGCGTTCCTACGATTTCTATTGCTGGTAATTTTGCCAGCGCAGAAAATGCACCAATTATACTCACTTTTGTTGCAACTGCGAAAGAGATGAGTTTTGTGCTAAATTTTCCATGTACTTGGGCTGCATCAAATACACCAATATATACTATTTCGCTATCCTGCACGAGTTGCTCATTGGTCAACAAATTCTTCAACGCACCAGATGAAGTACTATCCGTAGATGGTATTGATCCCGATGCAGCCGTTAGGGAAGTGCTGATTGGAGGTAACTGTTTTGATGTAGATGGTATCAACCTTTGTGGTGGAGGCGGTGCCCTAGGTACTTTTTCAGGAGGGCAGACCAATATTGGTTTCAATAAAGGCATGATACTAGCCACTGGCCCTATAAGTATTGCCCCTGGCCCTAACTCAAGTGATGGCGCCGGATCCAGCGCTGGTAGTTGTGGTCCTGATGGCGACTTAGCCAGTTTATCTAGTGGCGCACAATTTGACGTAGCTCGTTTAGAATTTGACTTTACACCAACACAACCTCAGGTAGTGTTTCGATATGTATTCGCTTCTGAAGAATATTGCGAATATGTAGGTTCACAATTTAATGATGTTTTTGGATTCTTTATATCTGGTCCTGGAATACCAGGAGGTGTACAGAATATTGCAACAGTACCCATGTCTGCAACACCTGTTGCCATTAATAATGTGAACCACCAAACGAATGCGGGTTTTTATGTTAATAACCAGCCAGCAGGCAGTGGCAACCTTTGTGGACAAAACCCTTCTTCGTCCAATGCGATAAATGAGGTGCAGTATGATGGATATACCCGCAAATTTGTGGCATCTGCAACGGTTATCCCCTGCCAAACCTATCATATTAAACTGGTCATTGCTGATATTGGCGATGGAGCTTGGGACTCAGCAGTATTTGTAGATGAAGGCTCTTTTGATGCTGGCGGTAATGCCTCGGTTGAATGGCTCGTAAACGGCGAGCCCGATGTGAATGAAACATTCGAAAAATGTGGTGATGCAGCATTGTTGTTCGACCGTGTAGGTGGCAACCCCAATGTACCTATGACCGTGAGTTTTACCATCACGGGTACAGCTACATCAGGTTTGGATTTCAAACCAATCCCTTCATCTATAACAATTCCAGCAGGTCAAGACCAATTTTTGCTACCAGTTACGATCCTTAGCGATCTGCTAGTAGAGGGCCAAGAATCCATCAAAATTACGTTGACCAACCTTTGCTCTTGCTTGATGCCGCAGGAAATCTTGTTGATCAACGACCTTCCAGCATTAACTACCATGCCCGATACGGTGGTGATCTGCGGCGGTGGCGTGGCCGTTTTGGATGCAACTTACCTAGGCGGTGTACCTGATTATACCTTCCAGTGGTCCAATAATGGCGGAACAGCTCAGCAGGCTGCGTTTTTTGTCAATAACTCCGGCACTTATAAAGTAACCATAACGGATGAATGTGGGCAAACTACTGTCCAAAGTATTTATGTTAGGGTGAATCCACCTCCAAAAGCTCAATTATCACCTCCCGCACCTCAATTATGTGCAGATGGTGGATCGGGCTTCTTAAAAGTTATATTTACAGGGAACGGACCTTTTGAATTGGTGTATTCCATTAATGGTAATCCACAAGATCCAATTACGGATATTACGGATAACCCATACTTCTTAGAAGTAAACGAGATAGGGCTTTACACCATTAATAGCGTAACGGATTTTGAAGGTTGCCAAGGGACAGGACAAGGGACACAACTCGTTGTTAATTCTCAATTAAATCTTACTGGCGTAACGACGAATGTGCAGTGCTTTGGACAAACAAATGGCACTATAAATACAACTGTTACCGGTGGGAGTGGCCCCTATAACTATGTTTGGTCTGGCCCAGTTACCATTCCAAATATCCCAGATCCGATCAATTTACAAGCAGGTGTCTATAATGTTACTTTAACAGATGGTTATAACTGTTCTTTGACCAATTCCTTTACGGTGCAAGCCGCTAGCGTACTAGTGCCCGTTGCAACACAGGCACAAATACCAAATTGCACTAATCCTAATGGTGGTAGTATCAATTTGACAGTAAATGGTGGTTTCCCCAACTATACCTATAAATGGAGTAATAGCACTACAAGCCAAAACCCACAAAATCTACCCGCAGGAACTTATACGGTGACGGTGACAGATCAATCGGGGTGTACTAGAACTGCGACCACAACAGTAATAGCCAATACAACCCCACCTATTGCTGTGGGTGTTGCTATGGATGACATTGATTGTCAAATACTTAGCGTCCAATTAAATGGCCAAGGCTCATCCGTAGGATCTAATTTCTCCTATTTATGGTCGGTAGCCAGCCCAACAGGAAATATCGTTGGCAGTACAAATACCCTTGATATTATCGTTAGCCAAGGTGGCACTTATAGAATACGGGTTACGGATAGCACTAATGGATGCACATCTACCGCAGACGTTCCGGTCGTTAGCAATGTATTGCTGCCCGTAGCAGATGCTGGCCCACCTCAAATAGTAACTTGTGCTATTGGTAATGTAACATTGGATGGATCCGGTTCTTCTAGTAGTGCAAATAATTTCACTTACGCCTGGACGGCCAGTAATGGCGGTACAATTGCTGGCGGTGCTAATACAACACAACCGATTGCTTCTTCGGTGGGTACTTATACCCTATTGGTTACCAATAACCTCAATTTTTGTACAGCAACGGATAATGTAGTGGTTACCTCTAATTTTGCACCACCAACAGCAGTTATTGCAGCACCTGGCCTTATCAATTGTGTGCAAAATCAAGTAATTTTGAACGCAAGTGGCTCATCGCCAAGTAATGTATTTTATAATTGGGGTACTTTAAATGGTAATATCATTTCTGGATTTACAACTGCCAACCCTGTAGTTACTGAAGCCGGTGACTATGTAGTTACGGTAACCAATCCTGGCAATGGCTGCACTTCTACCGCCTCCAAAGAAGTGAAGGAAGATCAAAGTGTGCCAAGTGTACTGGCATTTTCCAATGAATCCTTGGATTGTAATACTAGTACGGTAATCATTACAGGCCAGAATCCTACTAATGATGGTAGCCCCGTATGGACAGTATCTCAAGGGGGCAATATTGTGGGTAGCGCTAACACCCTTAATATAACTGTTGATAAACCTGGTCTATATACGTTGACGGTAACCAACCCGACAAGTAAATGTAGTGCATCCGCATCAAAACTAATAGAGCAAAACATTCAACCACCAGTCGCCATAGCAGGCCCTCCCGGAACGCTTAACTGTTATAACAATAACTCTTTAACGATTGGAGACCCAAATGCTTTTTTGATCGATACTAAGTTCCAATGGACGGCAAGTAATGGTGGAAATATTCAAGGCCCTACCAACCAATCATCAGCAACGGTAAATAAAGCGGGTACTTATGCCATAGTAGTAACCAACCAACAAAACGGTTGTACCAATACTGCATCTGTCACGATTGCTCAAGATATCACACCTCCTAATACCGTTGTAGCACCAGCAGGCCAAATTAATTGCCAAAATTCCTTTGTACAATTGAATGGAGTAGGTTCCAGCACTGGTCCTATTTATGGCTATGACTGGACAACGCCTAATGGTTCTATTTCCATTGGCACAAATACACTTACTCCCGTTGTAACAGCACCGGGCACTTACCAATTATTGGTTACCAATAACGTAAATGGATGTAAATCAAGTGCTACTGCAACCGTAATATCGGACTTAAACCTCCCTTCGTTTGCCATTCAGGCTGCTCCTCCTATTACTTGCCTTGTTGACAAACTAACGCTCAATGCATCAGTGGCCAGTTCAGGTAATTTCACCTACCAATGGGGATCTGTGGATGGAGCAATTCTTTCAGGAGCCAATACACTTAATCCAGTAGTTACTAAATCAGGTACTTATACCTTGATTGTCACAAATACGGCCAATAATTGTAGTGCAGTGGAAAATGTAGTTGTAATAGCAGATAACATACCGCCTGCGATCAATGCTGGCCCTAATCAAACATTGAGTTGTACAGAACCAACACTAACAATCAATGGAACAGGACCATCATCAGGGCATACGTACAAATGGGTAGCCACCGATGGCGGTAATATCCTTTTGGGCGCAAATACACTCACGCCCTCGATTGATAAACCAGGCACTTATACTTTAACTGCTACGAATAATACAAATGGTTGTACCAGTATATCAGTAGCGCAAATTGCACAAGATGCAGGCCAACCTATTGTTCAAGTAGCCGCCCCACCTACGCTAACTTGTACTATACAACAAGTCAATATCAATGCAGCTGGCTCCAGTACTGGTAGTAATTATATCTATGAATGGTCTGGACTAAGCATTATCAACGGTATCAACTCACTCAACCCAACCGTCGATAAACCAGGCACATACACCGTTACGATCACCAATACCTCCAATGGTTGTACCCAAACGGCAACAACCACTGTGCCACAAAACATTGCAAAACCCGTGGCAGATGCAGGGCCTACCAATACACTGAATTGTTACCAAGCAGAACTCCAAATTGGCGGAACAAATATTTCAACAGGCCCTAATTTTACTTATATTTGGAGTGGCCCAGGTATAGTATCCGGCATAAACAATGCACAACCAATTGTTAATCAACCAGGTACGTATGACGTAACCGTCACTGATACCCAGAATGGTTGCACCGAAGTGGGTAATGTAGCTTTAGCCGCAAATTTCACAACACCAGCTGTTGATGCAGGTCCAAGTGGATTAATTACCTGTACCGATAATTTTTACGAAACCACACCGAGTATTACGGGGACGGGTCCATTTACCTACCTCTGGGAGACCACCGGAGGTAGCTTCTTAAATGGTGCAATAGGACAAAGCCAATTAAATCCAATTTTGAACGGGGCTGGCTTCTATTACCTTACTGTAACAAATACGACTAGTGGATGTACTTCAACAGACGTAATGCAAGTATATGAGTCCGCTGATTTTCCAGAAGCAGATGCAGGTTTTTCCGACTTGCTTACCTGTAATATCAATCAGTTGACCCTCGATGGTTCAAGT
>JAAFHO010000172.1 GCA_013297575.1 Chitinophagales bacterium | reverse complement strand
AAAACCTACTTTGATCGCTTGTAACATCCCCATCCCGCTTCGTAATTCCTCACGAATACGTTCGTAAATGATAACATTGGCATCAATGGCTGCTGCAAGCGTCAATACGATACCAGCAATACCAGGAAGGGTCAATACTGTTCCCATATTAGATAATGCACCAATCATAAAGAACAAGTTGGCTAACAATGCCACAACACTTATAATACCACCGCGGTTGTAATACAATACCATAAATCCGCACAATAATGCAACGGATAACAACATGGTAAACAATGACTTATTAATATTTTCTTGACCCAAAGAAGGACCTACTTGGCTCTCTTGTACAATACGTGTACCCGCTGGTAATTTACCAACTTCGAGAATACGAGACAAGTCACGTGCTTCTTCCAAATTGAAACCACCTGTTATAGAAGATGTACCACCATCAATAACGCCACGTACGCTTGGTGCGCTCACAATTTCATTATCCAGTGCAATGGCTACTTCGCGTTGGCCACCGTCAAAAGCGCGTTTTGTCAAACCAGCCCAAGTTTTTGCACCATCAGAATTCATTGTTAAACTCACACCGATTTCGCCTTTAGGATCAGGTTCAGCACTTGCACGTGTTACAACTGATCCGTCCAATGGAGCAATATCAGATCCACGGCTTTTTTTGATGGCGTATAACATATACTTACCTGTAACAGTACTGCCTGTACCATCATCCTCAATAGGTTTGATTCCCCATTTAAAGTCAATATCATTAGGAAAAACAGAGCGAATTTCCGGACGATTAAGCCAACTAACGATGCTATCTCTGTCTCCACGAGCTGCGTAACCCAAGATTGGGCTTGGTGGCAAACCTTGCTGAGAAGCATTCAACAGTAATGCCTTCAACAATGGGCCTTGTTGTGAACTAGTATCTGGTGCAGGTACTTTAATTTGCGCTTTAGTACTGTCTGGTTTGCCATCAGTACCTACTGGATAAGCCATGATGGAGTCTTTTTTGACAACCACATCGCCACCTTTTTGCATAGCAGCCAAACGCTTATCAGCATCAATTAAGCCTTGTGCTATACCTTGATCTGAGATACGATAAGTCTCCCAAAATTCCAATTTAGCACTTTTCACCACCATATCGCGAGCACGCTGAGGATTATCAATACCCGGCAATTCTAACAAAATAAGGTCGCGTTGTGCATCAAGGCTTACATTAGGCTGTACTACACCTAATTTATCAATACGTTGTTTCAAACGCTTGTAAGTTTCTTCTACCGTGCCATCAGCCAATTTCCGAATAGCAGCAATAACAGCACCATCAGGAGAAGCAGTATTGATATTTTCTGATTTCAAAATATCTTGACGAGCAAAAATAGAAGCCAATGGACGACCACCACCTTTCTCTTGCCAAGCCTGTGCAAACAAGGTAATATAATCATCTTGCTGCTTAGTTTGGCGCTCCGATGCTGCATTAAGTGCTTCTGCTAAGCCCGGATCAGTACTATTACCAGAAAGATTTTTCACAAAGTCTTTCAAATCAACTTGCAATACCATACTCATACCACCCTTGAGGTCAAGACCCATACCAAGTTGGCTCTTTTTCAATTCAGAATAAGTAAATTCTTTCAAAAAAGGTACTCCAAATACTTTTACTTGCGACATAGAGTCGAGATAAAACGCATTTCGGTCTGCCCATGATTTACCATTAGCAGCGTATTCACCAGCGGACGCACGCGCGTCGCCTTCAATGCTACTCGTCTTCCACATTGTCGCGTATGTATAGACACAAGCTAGTGTCAATAACACTACGAAAAAAGATATAATGCCTTTGCTCTGCATAAAATTATTACTATAAAAATCAAATAAAACAAAAAAACGGGCTTTTACATTCAAAAAAGCGGCCAAAGCCCAAAAAAGCGCGCAAATATAGGCACTACTCCCAATACGGAGTGTCTAATTTTTAATATTTTCTAAATTAATACTAAAATTTCAAAAATAATAGTATTACTTTTAAACAAAATAGCGACATTCCCGTTTCATACATTCTATTAACTACATTGCTTTTATTGCTGCTTTATTGCATTTAGTGCCAATTTTTATCCTTTTCTGCAATAAATCATAGGTAAGTATCAAAATTATAGTATAATATGAAGAAGTTGCCTAAAACTCAAAGTTCAAAGTTTAATAAATGTTAAATACCCTTACCCCTGTTCAACGATTGTATCGTTTGTTGCGCCATTATCGCAAAGAAATACGATACATTATGCTATATGCCTTAGTGGGAGGCTTAATTAATCTCTCTTTGCCCCTTGGAATACAGGCAATAATAGGACTACTTGCCGGTGGCAGTATTTCTGCTTCTTGGGGTGTATTAGTGTTCGTTGTCATTTTAGGTGCTATGTTCACTGGGATTTTACGCCTGATGCAATTGTCCATTATGGAACACCTTCAACGACGTATATTCACTGATTCGGCATTGGAATTTGCCGAACGTATTCCCCGATTAAATTTAGAAAAACTACGTAAAGAGCACCTACCTGAATTGGTTAACCGCTTTTTTGATACCCTTACGCTACAAAAAGGATTACCTAAACTATTAATTGACGGTACTACTGCGATAATGACCATTGTATTAAGCCTATCTGTATTATCGTTTTATCATCCCTCTTTTGTGAGTTTTTCTATTTTGCTTTTAGGCATTTTAGCACTCCTTTTTTATTTTACAGCACCAAGTGGCTTAAGCACCAGCCTGAACGAATCAAAATATAAATATAAATTAGCACATTGGTTGGAAGAAGTAGGACGTGTGGCTACTACCTTCAAATTAGCGGGAGAAAATAATTTCCCACTCAGAAAAGCAGATACCCTTATTGGCCATTATTTGGATGCTCGTGCAAAACATTGGAGGATTCTTGTCATCCAGTTTATTAGTGGTACAATTTTTAAAATATTGGTTATCGGTGGATATTTGATACTAGGAAGCTTGCTCGTAATGGCCAATGAACTCAATATTGGCCAATTTGTAGCCTCCGAAATCTTGGTAATTTATGCAGTAGAAGCCGTCGAAAAACTGGTACTGCTGCATGAAACTGCTTATGATATCCTTACAGCAACTGAAAAACTAGGACAAGTCATTGATCTACCTATTGAAGAAGAAAAAGGTTTAAAAACGGAAGATTTTTGTCAAGATTCAGCCCTCAAAGTGGAATTAAGAAATGTCTCTTATCAATTTGATGATGGCAATGAACCTATTTTGAAAAACATTAACTTTATTGTACCCGCTGGGCAGAAAATTGCAATTGCAGGTTACAACGGCGCTGGCATCAGCACTCTAATGCAAATAATGGCCGTGTTGAAGACTGAAAATAGTGGCACCTTATTATTTAATGATTTACCCGTTCAAAATCTTAATTTGCGCAGTATCAGAAGACATATTGGCGACTTGTCTTCCCAAGAAGATATTTTTAAAGGTACTATCTATGAAAACATTACCCTTGGAAGGCCCCATATCGATATTAAAGAAGTATTGGAGGCTTGTAACGAAACTGGATTATTCGACTTTATTAGGGATCAACCTAAGGGGCTGGATACCGAATTATATCCAGGTGGAAAAAACACACCTGGAAATGTAATCACTAAATTATTGGTCACTAGAGCTATTTTAGGAACGCCCAAAATGCTGGCATTAGAAAAACCTTTGGGTAACCTGATACTTAAAGACAGAATTCGTATTGCAAACCTATTGACCAATAAGGCACGCCTTTGGACGCTGGTATGTGCTACTGAAGACCCCATTATGGCATCGCTTTGTGACCGCATTCTAGTATTAAAAGAAGGTGAAATCGTATTTGATGGCACTTATGAAGCATTGAGCCAAACGCCCCATTCTAATCATATATTCAAGTACAAAATTAACCAAGAACATTAATCATGCTAGACATATCTAATAATACTATCCAGCACAACGAGGATATGTCCAGCCTCAATTCTTTGAAAAAAGTACAAATAGGAGGCTGGCATATTGGTTTTAGGAATTTGTTACTCATTCTACTGGGTACTTTTTTCTTTTTTATGTTCCTGCCATGGACTCAAAACGTAAATGCAGATGGTAAATTGACCACTTTGCGTCCCGAACAACGGCCTCAAACGATCCATGCAACTATTTCCGGACGGGTAGAGGCATGGTACGTTACCGAAGGCCAATCGGTGCGAAAAGGCGATACTATTGTCCATATATCCGAGGTAAAATCCGATTATTTCGACCCACAACTCGTAGAGCGAGTAGGCAACCAAGTGAATGCTAAAGAAGGTGCCATTCAATCTTATCAAGGCAAAGCCGATGCTTTGGGGCAACAAATGGATGCTATGCGCCGCGAAATGCGCAATAAAATGGATCAAATCGAAAATAAAATTGAGCAGAAAGCACTAAAAGTGATTTCAGACAGTATTGCCATTTTACAAGCCGAAAACGACGTTAAAATTGCCAAACGACAACTCGATGGGATGAAGGCAATGTATGATAAAGGCTTAGAATCATTGACTAAATTGGAGGAAAGACGGTTGAAACTGGTAGATGTAGAAACAAAATTGGTCAAAGCAACCAATGAACTTGAAATAAGCCGTAACGAATTGAACAATGCCAAAATCGAAAATTATCTTACCCGCAACGAATTTGCCAACAAACTGGCAAAAACAGAAAGCGAACGATTCAGCACCATTTCTGACAAATATGACGCGCAAGGATCCGTACAAAAACTAAAAGTAGAACGCACCAGTTATTCTATTCGCGCTGGATTTTACTATATCACTGCACCGCAGGATGGTTATATTATTAAAGCCATAACACCGGGTATTGGCGAAATCGTAAAAGAAGGTGCACCTATTGTAAGTATCATGCCCGCTAACGCAGAATTAGCCGTGGAAATGTATGTTAAACCTATTGACGTACCATTGATCGAAAATGGGCGGTTGGTTCGCTTTATGTTTGATGGTTGGCCAGCATTTTTCTTTAGTGGCTGGCCCGGACTATCACTGGGTACTTATGCAGGGCATGTTGTGGCCATTGATCGTAATATTAGCCCAGGTGGAAAATTTAGGGTATTAGTAGCCGCTGCCAAAAATGATGCCCCATGGCCTTCCGCATTAAGAGTGGGCGGCGGGGCGAAAGGGATCACTATGCTGAACGATGTACCTATTTGGTATGAAATATGGCGGATGCTCAACGGATTCCCCCCTGATATGTACAAACCAGAAGAAGAAGAAGCAAAAACTAAGAAATAACCTATGATACGATTTTTTTTTAGCACCACTACCCTATTTATTTTTGTAACTCAGTGTGCAATTGCTCAAGATACGTTGCTGGAATGGATGTCCTTTCGCGAACAAATTGCCATTTTCCACCCTATGGCGTTACAGGCCGATATACAACGGAGCATGGCAGAAGCGCAATTATTAGGCGCAAAAGGTGCTTTTGACTTGAAAACATACGCTGATTACGAGGCTAAAGAATTTAAGGGAAAAACATATTTTCGCAATTTTGAAGCAGGTGTAAAATTACCCACTTGGTATGGCTTTGAACTAAAATCGGCTTATAACCACGTTGAAGGCGATTTTGTTAATCCGTCCAATGATTTACCCTCTATTGGTCAGGCTGTAATTGGTATAGATTGGACACTCGGACAAGGATTGATGATAGATGAGCGACGCGCTTACCTAAAAATAGCACGTGCGGGCATACAAATGGGTGCATTTGAAAGGAGGTCTATACTGAACGACCTTTTTTATGATGCAGCAAAAGCCTATTGGGGATGGGCTATTGCAAATAACCAAGTATTTGTAATTGAGGATGCCCTAAAACAAGCAAAAATCAGACATGAAGGCATCAGAGAACGTTTTATCCAAGGTGAAAGCCCTGCTATTGATACCTTAGAAACTTTTATTCAATTGCAAAATCGGCAGATTGACCTCAATTTGGCGCAATTGGACGTAAATAATGCCGCACAACAAATGGAGCGATACAACTGGTCGTCCGGCAAGACAATTCCGCTCAATAGTTCCATCACCGCACCTAAAATGTTGGGTGGAAATATTGATTATGCACCGAATGAAAGTCAGCAAGAGCGGGTTAATTTAGCATTACAATTACATCCCGATCTTGGTATTTATACCGTAAAAAACACCCAATTGGATATTGAACGCCGATTAAAAAAAGAACAACTAAAACCTGTTTTTAATGTCAATTATAATCTTTTGGGTAATGGTTGGACATTTTCCCCAACGCCAACTGAAAATGGGATTGGATTTTTAGCCAACGATATTAAATGGGGCTTTCAATTTAGTATGCCGATCAGCAACCGTAAAGCACGGGGAAGCCTTCGATCCGCACAGTTAAAAATTATTCAAAATGATTTGACGATACAGCAAAAAAGGATTGAAATAACGACCAAAGTTGTACAATATGACAATGAATTGCGCACTTTACGTACTCAAATTGACCTGTTACGCAATATTACGGTGAATAACAAAACCTTATTAGATGCCGAATACACAAAGTATCAATTAGGCGAAAGTACAATTTTCTTGATCAATACCCGCGAACAACGATGGCTCGATGCCCAAATAAAATATATTAAACTGGTGGGTGAATACCAAAAAACCGCTGCTGGATTAACATGGGCAATGGGTGGACGAATATAAACAAAAGTGGCAAAGTTGAATTGATTACTGCCAATTAGAGCGCTTCGAATAATAGAAGATTTTATAAAAAAAAAAAATCTTATAGGGAGGTTTTTCATTACGAAAATAAAATAGTTACTTTTTTTAAAAAAATTTGTCAAAACATTCGAGATACGCGTTACATTTGGCCGTTTATCTTTAATAATTCATCTTTACAACTAACTTCGTTCATGAAAAAACAATTTACATCTGTACTATTGTTAATTGCATTTTTGATGGTGCAATTTAGCATTTCCGCCCAACAAAAAAATGGGTTTGCTATACGTTTTAATCGCGTCAATTATATTACGCCCCGTATCGACTATGGCCTAAATATTCAGGACGTTAATTTTAATGATATCTACAAAGTCCATGATCTTGCAGTAGTAGAACTTGCCTATTATCGGCACCTTAGCGATGGCAGAAGTTCGTTATCCATCCCGTTAAAAATTGGTTATGCTCGCATTCCAACTGGAGTTTACCAGTTGGGTGATAATCAGGTAATTGGCTCTGCTGATTTCGCAATGCAGCATACTTTGTTCAATCATAATAGGTACCGCTTTAATCCTTATATCATGTATGGTTTAGGCGGACATTACGCTGCTATTCTAGATGATTGGGACATCCAAGCCCCAGTTGGCCTTGGTTTTAATTATAAAATTGATGAAAACATTTTCTTTAATGCTCAATCGCAATACCGAATCTCCAGCGACAAACACCACGGATGGCACCACGGAGTTGGTATAATGTTCAATTTTGGTGGTGAGGCAGAACCAGAAATACCCAAAGTAACAGATCGCGACGGTGATGGTGTTTTGGACATTAACGACCAATGCCCAGATGTGGCTGGCCCTGCTGGGCTTTTGGGTTGCCCCGACAAAGACGGTGATGGCGTAGCCGATAAAGATGACAAATGCCCCGATGTACTAGGCGTTGTAGCACTTATGGGCTGCCCCGACAAAGATGGCGATGGTATTGGTGACAGCGAGGATAACTGCCCTGATGTAAAAGGTATCGCTGCATTCAAAGGATGCCCCGATACGGATGGTGATGGCATTCAAGATAAAGAAGATAACTGCCCTCGCGAAAAAGGAACAGTCGCATTAAAAGGCTGCCCTGACTCTGATGGTGATGGTATTGCAGACAAAGATGACGCTTGCCCAAAAGAAAAAGGTATAGCGGCCAACCGTGGCTGCCCAGCCATTGCGGATAAAGATGCCGATGGTATTGCAGACAAAGACGACGCTTGCCCTGATAAAGCAGGTGATGCTGCTCATAAAGGCTGTCCTGATACGGATGGAGATGGTGTTTATGATAATGATGACCGCTGCATAACTAAACCAGGCCCAGCATCTAATAAAGGTTGCCCAGAAATCAAAAAAGAAGATAAGGTAAAACTGCAAAATATCATCAAAAACGTGCAGTTTGAAACTGGTAGCGACAAATTACTAGCCAAATCAACTGCCGTACTCGACGAAGTGGTATCCATTATGAACCAGTACCCTGAATATAGTTTGATGATTAGTGGCCATACTGATAACGTAGGCGACGCTGCCAAAAACCTCGACCTCTCAAAACGTCGTGCAAAAACTTGTAACGATTATTTGGCATCTAAAGGTATTGCTGCTAGCCGAATGAAACACGATGGATTCGGTGCCACTCGCCCTGTTGCCGATAACGCTACCAAAGCAGGACGCGATACTAACCGTCGCGTTGATTTCGATTTGACAGTTAACTAATTAATTTTTAATGTAAAAACTTAGCCCAACGGTTTCGAGTCAAAAAAGTAGGCAATTTTTGGTCAAACGAGCCACTTTTTTGAGTGCGATGCAGCGCATCGGACGAAAAAAATGGCGAATTCATGCTGAGCCTGCCGAAGCAGTAGTATGGCTAAAAACTGACCTTTTGGGGCTGAAATGGGAGTGGGCTAAGTATTTACTTTTTAAATCAAAATCATTAAAAACGCCGTTGGGGAAAATCCTCAACGGCGTTTTTTTTGAACAAAAATTAACGATCAACTTTATCAATAGACCATTAGTTGACCTATTGACAAAAGCCCCTACCCTACTTTTTCAGCCCTTCAATAATTGGTTGTTCTATTGAATTACTCTGTTTTAACTTTCGATATAACGCATCATAAGCATTCGTTTGGGATATTGGTTTCAGTACCTTGGCTAAAGAGTCCATTTTGGGTAATAAAACCTCCAAGCGATCTGTCCTTGGATCAAAATATTGGTCTTTTTTGGGACCAACAGGTACATTCACTATTTCTTCAACCTCAGGCACACTCGATGCTCCACTGCCTCGGTTCGTACTTCTGTTATTAGACCTAGAAGGAGGTTCATAAGTACTTGATGGTGGAACATCAAACCTGATGCGGGAGTTGCCGGCTCTTCTGTCGTCATCTCTATCGCAACGTTCGCACATACCTATCATGCGGATGACAAAAACAACAAGTACTACAATCGTCCACGGACTAACCCCCGAACCGCCGCTATCAGATGAGTCTGATGTATAAGAATCGTTAGGCGTACATTGGCTCCAATAA
>JAAFHO010000171.1 GCA_013297575.1 Chitinophagales bacterium | reverse complement strand
TTGTTCAGACAAGTATCTTTTAGTGCGAATAGTGGGGTTGGGGTGATGTGCGGGATTTATATTGAGCCTGCCGAAATATGAGCGAAAAGGAATCAGCCAAAAGTGCTAACTTATTCTTTTATCGTTCCTTATGGGCTTAAAAAAGTAGAAACATGATAAAGGAAGGTTTTGAAATCTTATACCAAGATGAATATTTGGTGGCAATTAACAAGCCACCGGGAATATTAGTACATCGTACCAGGCTAAGCGAAGATACCGTATTTGTATTGCAATTGCTTCGGGATCAATTGGGTGGTACTCATATTTACCCGACGCACCGTTTGGATAGAGCCACATCCGGGGTGTTGGTTTTTGCCAAAAATCCGGAAATAGCAAGTTGGTTAGGCTTACAATTGATGGATTTTAAATGGGAAAAACAATATCTTGCTGTGGTACGCGGTCACTTTAAAGAACGGGAAGGCACCATTGATTATCCATTGACCGATCCGGAAACGGGTAAACACGAGCCACAAGAAGCGCAAACAAGGTATAAATGGATAGGGGAATCAGAACAACCGTGGGCTATTGGCCTGCGTTATACAACTGCTAGGTTCTCGTTGATGGAAATATACCCCGAGACTGGGCGCAGGCAGCAAATACGTAAACATTTTGCGCACTTACGCCACCCAATTATCAATGATACGCGACATGGCGATGTTAAAATAAATAAATGGTTTCGTGAAAATGGGAAGAAAGGAAGGATAATGCTGCATGCGTTTCAACTACAATTACCGCATCCAAATTTAGAAAAACCTTTGTTATTGTCCGCTCAACCTAACGCGGATTTTCTAGAGTTGTTAGCCGAAACGGATCTACTTACTGCTTTTGATGTATGGAAATTCCATCCCAAATAAACTCAAATACCATTTCAAATTCTACATCAGTTATTGCATTGCCTGTATTGAGCAATTGGTGTGCATAGTTTTCTAAGCTACCTCGACACAGTTCAATTAAGACAAATGGATCAGTTTTCTTTATAATGCCTTGCTCAGATCCTTCGTTAATCAAATGAATAACAGGTTCTAAATAAGTAGAAATAGCAAGTATTTCCTTGTCTTCTTGCTTTGAATAGGGCGAACGAAGGAATTGTTCCACAAATACTTTGTAATCGGGGTAGGCGATTAATTCATGTAAATAATTCATGCAGATAATACGGATTTTCTCTTTTAATGTAATATTTGACGTGATTCCGCGCATTACATCAAGCGTAACTTGTTCTACAACATAAGTAAAAAGCCTTTTGATAATGGCTTCTTTATTCTGATAATAAATATACAAAGTACCAGTAGCAAGACCAGCCTGTTTGGCAAGATCACTTATCTTCAAGCCCGAAAGCCCTTCGATATTAATCATAGCTAATGCGGTATTAAGAATTACTTTTTCTTTTGTATTATCTTTGCTTCTCATTTTGTAAAGTTGTATAATATCGTAAATCAGCTTATTTTTGAATCGAAGTTTTAAACGTTTCTTTTTGTAAAAGTCACACTATTATAATGGGTTAACATAGTAAATACGTTTTATCTGCCTATTTGTTTACAATATCAGTAAATTTATAAGTAGGATTTAATGCAAATTTATGTTCAATCTTTGTGTTATTGCTCTAATTAGGCATAATATTTGTTGGTAAGCCGCATCACCTAGTCATGCTAATTAATTTCATACCGCTTTTCTTCGTTTAAAAAAATAAATCGGATCCGCATATATACCACGCATAATGGCGTACTTTTGCAACCATTTTTTACATTAATTACAGCCCTCAACCATGTTCCAACTCACAGAAGAACATTTAGCCGTTCGAGAAGCGGCCCGTCAATTTGCTCAAAATGACCTCAAACCAGGGGTTATTGAGCGCGATTCTAAAATGTTATACCCAAAAGATGAAGTCAAAAAAATGGCAGAACTTGGCTTCTTGGGTATGATGGTCAGCCCCGAATACGGCGGCGGAGGTATGGATACCCTCTCTTATGTTATTGCCATGGAAGAAATTTCAAAGGTGGATAACTCCTGCTCTGTTATCATGTCGGTTAATAATTCCCTAGTATGTTGGGGTATTGAAACATTTGGTACAGAAGAGCAAAAGCGAAAGTATCTTCCCAAATTAGCAACGGGCCAATGGATTGGCTCTTTTTGTTTGTCGGAGCCCGAAGCGGGTAGCGACGCCACCTCTCAGCGCACCACAGCGGAGGATATGGGCGATTACTATTTGCTGAATGGTACCAAAAACTGGATCACCAATGGAGGTACTTCACACGTACATCTCGTAATGGCTCAAACCCATGTCGATAAAGGCCATAGAGGCATTAATTGCCTCATTGTGGAAGCAGACTGGGAAGGCGTTACAATAGGTGCAAAAGAAGATAAATTAGGTATCCGCTCTTCCGATACACATACTATTATGTACTCGGATGTAAAAGTGCCTAAAGAAAACAGGATCGGTGAAGACGGCTTTGGTTTTAAATTTGCCATGAAAACCTTATCTGGAGGGCGTATCGGTATCGCTTCCCAAGCATTGGGTATTGCTGGCGGTGCTTTCGAGCTGTCTGTGGCGTATGCTAAACAACGCGAGGCATTTGGAAAGCCAATTAGTCAACATCAAGCCATTTCATTCAAAATTGCAGATATGGCTACCGATATCGAAGCCGCTCGGCTTTTGGTCTATCGTGCAGCTGTCCTCAAAGATCAACATGCCGATTACGACCAAGCCGCTGCTATGGCCAAATTATTTGCCTCCAGCGCCGCTATGAAGCACACTGTAGAAGCCGTTCAAATTCATGGTGGGTATGGTTTTGTAAAAGAATACCACGTAGAACGCCTTATGCGCGATGCTAAAATTACCCAAATCTATGAAGGTACTTCGGAAGTACAACGCATTGTTATTTCGCGAAATGTATTGAATGGTAACCTTTATGTATAAATAAAATAGGTCGGGATTTGGGTGATTTCGATTACCCAAATCCCGACATTTATCAACTCTATCATGCGCAACACCCTAGTTTTTTCCCTGCTGCTCAATTCAATACTCGCTGGTACCATTGGGTATATGGTATTGCGCTTGGGCGGGTTAAAGTATGTGTTTTATAGGTTAGGACATACAGAAGTGGGGTTGTATGCACATCGGGTCTCTTTGTTTAAAAAAATGCCGGATGAAAAAGGTGCAATTATTTTTTTAGGCGATAGCCAAGTGGAGCAATGCGAATGGAGTGAATTGTTAAAAGGCGTTGCTAAACAACCCGTTTTGAACCGAGGTATCAGTGGCGACCAAGTCGATGGCGTATTTAATCGCTTGTCAGAATTGAATAGACACAACCCTTCCAAAATATTTATTTGTTTGGGAATCAATGATTTACTATTCGATAAGCCATTAAGAGATATTGAAACGCGTTATTTCGAAATTGTTAAAAAACTGCGCGCAGATAATCGTTCTGCGCAAGTATGTATCATTAGTGTTTTGCCAGTGAATAACGATGTAAAACGAATTGGTATCGAGAATGATCAAATCAACGAATTAAATATCCGATTGCAACAAATCGCACGTAGTTTTGCCATTCCATATATTGATGTGGGTACGCCATTGTTGAATAAAAAAGGAAACCTTTCCGAATTATTTACTTCGGATGGGCTTCACCTCAATGCCGATGGCTATTTTGTATGGAAAAAAGCAATTGTGCCGTTTCTTTAACAAAACCAATTCCCTAAAAAGCCTGCCCTAACACCACCACCACCACAGTCTCTAAACTTTGAAACATTGACTATGAACCGAATTAGTGTATTTGACATCTTTAAAATTGGCATTGGCCCTTCCAGTTCACATACCATGGGGCCTTGGCGTGCTGCGCAGCGTTTTTTGGGCGAGATCGATATCGCCCGTGTAAAAGCAGTTCGCGTGGATTTGTATGGTTCTTTAGCCAAAACCGGCAAAGGCCACGGTACCGATCTTGCCGTTTTGCTTGGCCTCAACGGCGACGACCCAGTGACCATTCCTGTGCCAGCGGTGCAAACCAATATTGCCGACATCAATGCTTCCAAAAAGATTAATCTTGGTGGACAAATAATGTTGCCTTTTGATCCTGAAACTGATATTGTTTTTCATTTCGATCAAACTTTGCCTTACCATGCCAATGGCCTTGTTTTTACGGCATTTTACCACAACGATAACGGTGAAAGCCATACATATTACAGTGTAGGCGGCGGTTTTGTAGTAAAAGAAGGCGAAGAGGATGACGCATCCGAAGTAACACTTCCGCACCCTATTGACCTAGGAAAAGACTTAGAACACTGGTGTTTACATGCGGGGAAAGCCGTTTGGGAAGTGGTTTGGCAAAACGAATTGATGTGGCGTACACCCGAAAAAATCAAGTCCGATCTGATGCATATTTGGGACGTGATGAAGCAATGTATCTATATTGGTTGCCATACCGATGGCGAATTGCCTGGTGGCTTGAACGTAACGCGCCGCGCAAAAGGCATGTCAGAACGCTTAATGAAAGGTCGTCCCTACGCCAATGTGGACGAATTTATACGGCAAATCAGTCGCGGCGGGCATTCGTTTCAAGATACATTGAAATGGGTAAGTTGTTTTGCTTTAGCGGTAAATGAAGAAAATGCTGCTTTTAGTCGCGTAGTTACAGCGCCTACCAATGGCGCAGCGGGTGTTATTCCTGCCGTTTTGATGTACCACGTTTGTTTTGGCGAAAATTTTCGAGAGGATGATATTGTAAAATTTATGCTCACTGCGGGCGAAATGGGCAGTTTGTTCAAAAAAGGGGCTACAATTTCGGCTGCGATGGGCGGTTGTCAGGCAGAAATAGGCGTTTCTTCAGCGATGGCTGCTGCTGCACTCACCGAATGCTGCGGTGGTACTTACGCACAAGCCATGATGGCTGCCGAAATTGCGATGGAACATCATCTTGGCCTTACCTGCGATCCTATTGGCGGATTGGTACAAGTACCCTGTATTGAGCGCAATACCATGGGCGCAATAAAGGCGATTACAGCTTGCCAAATTGCCTTGGAAAGCGATCCGTCCAAAGCAAAAGTAAGTTTGGATGCCGTGATTCGTACCATGAAAGAAACGGCGCACGATATGAATTCCAAGTATAAAGAAACCTCGGATGGAGGATTGGCGATCAATATTTCGGTAAATTTGGCGGAGTGTTGATCTTTTCTACGGCTCAAAAAAACCAACGCTAGCACCCACCCAATCTTTACCTTTATTGTACCGTACGCCTACCATTTCACCTTTGCTTAGGCGAACTAGATTATTGACCAATCGCGGTTCGGGCCATCCCGGATTCCAGAGGATCATCATCCGAATTTCGCACTTTACTGGATCAGTTGGGTCTAGCGTTTCTATTGCGGGTACGTATTTTACTTTGCGTTGTAGGATATAGTTAGTCGGGTCGTCCACCGCAGCCACATCTTGCGGGGTTACATTGATCTGAACGCCTTGGCCGGAGAATGAAAAGAGGGGTTTGAGTACCCAGTTTTCTAAGTCAACAGGTATTGATTTTAATTCGCTTAAAAAATGTGTTTCCGGCACGAAATCCGATTTCATAAACGGTAACGAATGCTTAGAAATGCGGAAGAACCAATTAGGATGCCCCACCCATTGTGCATTCACCTCGTCCAACATATTCCATTCGCGCGGCAGGTCATTGCGTTTTTCCAATTCATCAAAAATAATACGGTTATAAATCCGCTCAATGGCCACTTTTTTGCCATTATCATCTATATAATACAAGTCACGGCCTTCTTTTTTGATCTTACTCAAGCACAATACTTTGATACCGAGGTATTTTTGACTGCCCCAAAAGTCGATACGTGTGTTTTGTTTTTCGGGTTCTACTTCCAATAAAATGGTGTTTTCAGGTTTGCTATCGCCCACAATCACTTCGCGAAGGAGGTCAATATAGCCTTCATTGCTTAAACCATTGAATAAATGGCTCCAATCGGAAGGAATATCAAAGTGTTTCCGGTAAGATTCGGCTAACAAATGTTGGAAATAATACAAGGAAGGGAATCCTTGCATCTCGATCAATTGAGGACTAAGCGTACCATCTTTACCCTCACAAATGCCAAAATCCAATTGCAGAAAAACCGTATGTGGGTCTTCGTTTGGGACATTGAGGTGTGGCGGTATGGCCGCTGCGCTTTTGGCTGCAAAATCGGGTTGCGTAATAACGCTACAAATATCCTTTACCCCTTGCAAAAGGCGTTGTTTGAGGTATTGTGGCACAAAAATAGGCGTTTCGGCTAAGCGAAATGTTACTGCTTCGCCAAAAGCAGTATGCATGGTATGTTGAAATGCCTCGTATTTTTGAGCCGTAAAATTGGCATTAAATTGTTGTCTAAGCGCCTTATGCATCGTGCTATATGGTTTGTTCGTTAACTTGAAAGCCCAAAGTTAAGAAAACGATCAACAATGGAGATCAAAAAATGTTACCTTTGCAAGAGTAATTTTTTAAAACCCGCTTTCACACACCTATGTCGCAGGCTCTTTGGCACCTCGAAAATATTGATGTCACGCATTTACTTTGTCCTAAAAAACTGGGTAGCGATGAAATAATGTCCCACTATGGTCACTTAAAGTTCAAAAAAGGAGCAAATATCTATGTGCCAGCCGAAATGGCGAATCATATTTATTTTATTAATGAAGGCCGTGTGAAAATTGCCGCCAATAACGAAGAAGGAAAGGAAGTGACGAAGGCTATTCTCGGTAGGGGAGAGGTGTTTGGTGAATTGGCCTTGATGGGTGAAACTACAAGACATGATACCGCGCAGGCATTGGAAGAGACCAGTCTTTGTGTGGTTTCTTTGGAAGAATTGCACCAACTGATGCGTGATCGGAACGAGCTCAACTTGTTTTTTATGCGCATTTTTGCCAAAAAGCAGTTGGAAATGGAGCGTCGCCTCGAATCACTGGTGTTTAAAGACAGCCGCAGCCGAATCGTTGAGTTTTTGGTAGATACTACCCGAAATAAAGGGGAACGTGTAGGCTATGAATGGGTAGTACGACAGTTTTATACCCACCAAGAAATAGCCAATATGACGGCAACTAGCCGACAAACGGTGACTACTACACTTAATGATCTGCGGTACAAAAAATTAATCACTTTTAATAGAAGTCGATTATTAATTCGCGATTTGGATGGATTGGAAAAAAATATTACTACAAAGGTGTAGTGTACGCTACGATTCCATCCCGAAATGTGTGGTTTTAAACAAAATTACTGCGCGGCGCTAAACTTTTCCCAACTGGCACGCGCTATTTGGTGCGTCAAATGTTCTACATAATAACTACCCGCTGCTGGATCATTTAGAACGTGGATATTACTTTCCATTTTTAACAAATGCTGTACATTGCGTGCTATTCTTCTTGCAAATGCTTTAGGATATTCCGTTAAATGCTCGCGCCCTTCATCGTAAGGCATTACGGTAATCTGTGTAGCACCACCCAAGGCTGCCGACATGGCCATTGTTGTCGCTTTTATCATATTGGTAAATACCGCATCGGAGTAAGCAGCGGGGTTAAATACGGCAGCGATAACAGGGGCTTCTAATGGGGCCGACCAGCCTTTAAGGATATTGAGCCAAAGTATTTCAAAAGCGCGCAAACGGGCTATTTCCACAAAATAATACACCCCAATCTGAACGTTAAACTGGATAGCAGCGGCTGTTACGCTAGGGCTAACACCCAATTCTGATAGTTTTTTGATATAGGTTTGCGCATGGATTAATAGATCAGAAAGTGATGCTTCCGGTGCTAAGATGTCCGTTTCTGCGATGGATATGACTTTGAAATTCGGGAATTCTACGCGCGCCATATGCACAAAATCGGCTAAAAAACGCCAATCTGTACGCGCTGCCTGCTGCAATGGTGCATAATGCAACGAACCCCGTAAATTTGTTTTTGAAATGCCTCTTTTGCGAGCCTCCATGTCTAATAAAGCCAAGATCAAACTAGGGTTCTCCGCCACCACCGGCCCTTCAAAATGCAGACCAATATAGTCCAGATAAATATCTTGCAACAAAACCGAAAAGAATGCCTCATCAGGTGGTGTATTAAGGTGAAAGCAGATGCCCTCTGCGCCCGCCCGCAAGGCTTCCAATGCCTGCGCATTGGCCAAAGCAGCATCTTCGGCAAATACGTATTCGGTAATTTCCCAATTATTGGGTGTTTCCGATAGCGGATACAATGGACTTGGCAAGTCTTCGGCAGCAACAAGCGGATTAGCGATTACCCCTTCAGAAACCTGCCAATGCAGCGACTCCAGCGGCGCGCCTTTCAGGTCTTTGGCTACTTGAGCCAGCCAATCGGCCTTAGATACTGGAGGGAATATGGATTGAATATGCATATCTTAAATTTGGCTCAAAGTTATGAAAAATAAAGTAGCCTTATTAATCAAAACGTAAAGCATACGATAATCGGACACCAGGAGCATCGGGAAATACCGTCTCTAACCGTATAAAACTACGGTTTTTGAAAAAATAGTGAACGCCCACAGCAAGCGATAGCCGTATTATTTGCTCCCTTTTATACACGTTTAATGTACCAGTATATGCATTAATGAAGCTCATACCAGCACTAACATGCGGTGTCCACTTACGTTCAGGAGTAAACAGGATATTGTGCCGAAAAACCAGTTCTTGGTATCTTTTCGCAGGTATATTAATGCCTTTAGCATTGTTTTGTTGGACGCCATAGTTGAACACCAGTTCTTCGCTAGCGCGCTTGGATTTTAGGCGGTTATTGATATTGATACCAATACCAAAGTATTGGATGTCGCCACCTGCGTTGACAGATGCTGCGAAATTACTACTCCGCTTAGAGTTGGAGTAAACAGATGCTCCGCCGTTCGCTACCGCCGTTATCACAAACCGTTTGCCAATGGGCTGTTTTGGTGTAAAACTTTTGCCACAGGAACGATTGTATTTGCGCACAACAGCAGTCATCAAATTATCCTCCAATTCGGGTATGTCTTTCATTTTGGCCGCCGGGCAGTCAAGGAAGAGCAACTGTAAAGTGCCATAATAAAACCGACGAAAAACATAATCGCCTTGCATTAGGCTCTTGGAAAATGTAACCGTATCGGAATTTAATATTTTTTTCTGTAGATCGCTATCGGTGCCTGCTACGGTATTTATGACCAAGGTAAGTGGTTCTAACAGTAAGTCATTTTTCCTAACGTATAAGGCATAATTAATATCAGAGACATAAAGTTTGAATAATTGTATTGTAC
>JAAFHO010000170.1 GCA_013297575.1 Chitinophagales bacterium | reverse complement strand
GTGACATTAGAAGAGGCGCTTTGTAATTTCCAACTTTCGCCGCCATCAGCAGAGATATACAAACCCGTTTTTTCACTTTCTACGATGGCCAATAGGTTATCGGGTGCACTAGCAGCCAGTGCCATAGCGATACGGCCAAATGCTGTGTTGGGAAGTCCGTTGGTTATTTTGCGCCAGGTTTTACCGCCATCAGTAGATTTGTGCATGGCACTTCCTGGGCCGCCCGATGAAAAGGAATAAGGTGTACGGCGAAACTGCCAAGAGGCCGCCCACAGTACATCTGGGTTACGAGGATCCATGAGGACATCGGCGCAGCCCGTTTTTTCATCCACGTACAAGATTTTTTCCCATGTTTTGCCGCCATCGGTTGTTTTGTACAGGCCACGATCGGGGCTGTCGCTCCATAATTTACCCGGTACGGCTACATATAATATATTGGAATTGTTGGGGTGGATAATGATTTTTGAAATATGCTCGCTGTTTTCAAGTCCCATTTTCATCCAGTTGCGGCCACCATCCGAAGAACGGAAAATGCCCAAACCAATGGCAACACTGTTGCGCATATTGCTTTCGCCAGTGCCTACCCAAACGGTATCGGGGTGTTTTTGGTCAATGGCAATAGCACCAATAGATTGTGGGTATTTATCAAACACAGGTTCATAGCTATAACCACCTGTGCGGCTTTTCCACAGTCCACCACCTGCTGCGCCCACATAAATGGTGCGAGGGTCGTTATTCACGCCTTCAATGGCGCTGATGCGCCCACCCATAACCGCTGGACCTATGGCGCGGGCCTCCATTTGGCCAAATGTGGAAGAATTTAGTTTTACTGCCTTTTGGGCAACTAAGGGGGCATGAATGGCTGTGGTAAACAGCAGGAAATAGAGTAAATATTTTTGATTCATAACGTAAATTTCTTGTTTTTAAAATAGACTTATTGCGGCGGAGGCCTATTAGGATAAAACAGACCTCCACCGCAACAGCACTACAACTATTTCTTAGCAGGCATTTCAAATATTTTTTCGTCCACACTAGGGTTAATCTCTAGTTTGGTTACTTTCATTACAGTGGCACCCATCATTGGGTTATTCTGCTCGATAGTGTATGGCATGGTAATCCCTTCGATGGTTTTATAGTCAGACATTACGGACTCCGAAGTAACTTCTTTACCATCAACAGTAACCACAGATATTTGCTTAACTTCCATGAAAGATTCTGGATCGATCAAAGAGTATTGGGTATGGGTTGGGCTGAGTGTTAATTTTATTTTGTGAAGTTCTGTGCCTTCTACGTCTTCTTTTCCAATGTATTCGGCGGTGTAACCTTTTTCTTTGTAGCCATTGAGGTGGCCTGCTAGGTCAGTTTGTTCTTTCATTTCTTTCACTTGATCGGCAGTAAGTGGTTCTGCGTCCATTTGACCTTGGAAAGGATTATTTGCCCAGCCTTTATCGCCATTTATGCAAGAACTTTGTGTCATACCCATGAGCGAAACGTCCATACGCATTGCTTTTTTATGCACGACAGTCATACTCATAGGAATAGCCATACCTGGAGCCGCTTGTGAGGTCATGCTCATGTCCATTTTAATAGTCTTCAATTTGTCCCAAGCACTTCCACCTGTGGCTGCTACGTGTTTTGCGATAATCTCATCTGCGGTTTGTGCTTGAGATACTAATGCGGAGAAGAGCAGGCAAATACCAAGAATAATCTTTTTCATAATAAATTGTGTTGTGTTATAGTGATGTGATTTATTTGCTACAAAGAAGTATGCATCGACAAGAGTATTGTAAGAATATTCGATCAAATTGTAGTTTGTAAGGATAAAATAAGGAAGAAGAAAGCATTTATAAAGTAAATTATTGCAGCCAATTTTTGATCTGTTCATATACTTTAATGGATGATTGGAGTTGGAAATGGTAAGTTTTGGCCATCGCGAAATGGTTATCATCTGAAAAATTGAATTCTTCCGTGTTTTTTGAACGTGCTACCGCACTTTTAGTACTCACCAAAATATCCCCGAAAAGTTGGCTCACCCAGTGTCTCTCGGTGTCGGTAAGTCGGCCAGAAATGACATAATAAGCCGTGTTTTTAAGAACAGGAGGTGGTTTTTTATTATTTTTTAATAATCGGTCGGGGTCTTGATCTTTCCAATCCGATTCTGTGAGGTATCCATAGCGCAGGTCTTTGATACCGGCGCTTCGCAAGTTGATGACTTTGCCGACAAGTCTGGTATGCCAGTTAGGCACTTTTTCTAGGATATTGGTGGTGAGATTGGCAAATTTTTCCAAATAAGAGCCTAAATGTGGCGTTGCCAACAAGAAAATCTGTTTCACTTTTTGCGGCCAAATTAACCCTTCCTCTGATGCATGGTAGCAAGCACTGTGCGTCACCAAACCACCCATACTGTGCGCAATAATACAAATTTCTGTTATCGCTATGGGATAATTTTGGTGTAGTTTTTCCAGTAAAGTGGCCAGTATTTTGCCATTATCCGAAATGTGCAGCCCCGAATTGTACCTTAAATAAAAAGGGGTATATTGCATGTCCTGCGCCAATAAAGAGCCATAATCACTTTGATCCCGAAATGACCAAGTTGCTTCGTTATCCGTTACCCCATGCACCAATATACACACCTTATTTGTAGGTATTTTATTGTATTGCGCAAAGTATTCCTGCAAACGATCCTGCTCTACAATAATACGTTTATTTTGATGAAAAAATCCCATTTCTATCCCGAACGCAGTATCCTGAAGTTTGTCGCCGACAATTCCATTGAGGATACTAACGCCGAATTGGGCCGTTTTTTTAATTTTTTCAAGCGATTTATTGGGCATTATTAACGTATTTTATTTTTTTTTAACAATGTGGTACTGTTTTCTCGTTTCTTGGGAGCGTGCAAAGTTAATCTTTTTTTCTTTTCAAACCATATATATCAATCCCATTGCCTTTTGCGTTTATTTATCCGATTCAATAAAACATCGATCAAATATACACAACATGCGCATTTTAACGCTCCTTTTTTGCTTGTTTACGGCATTTGTAAACGCCCAAAGTGCTGATCCCAAAGTCATTTCTGGTACTGTTTTACTCAATTCCAAAACAACACCCGATTTTAAAAAAATCATCGCAGATCTACCTAAAAACTGGTATGTCCGCACTGATTCTATCAACATATCCGACAAAACAGCGATATTTTCTACCCCTGGCGCCACTGTGATGTTGGCCTATTTGGACTATCCTGTGAGTCCTGAGGAAATGCAAATTGCCGCCGGTATTTCTTGGCTTTGGAAGGATGCCGAAAAAGAAGTGAAAAACCATAAAGCGCAATTAGTCATCTCCATTTTGGGTGACCCCAAAAATACGCTCGAATTGTATCGGATTTTTACCCGTACGGCAGCGGGTGCAATGTCAAATCTTCCCGATGCGCCGGGTATTTATATGAATACGCAATACCTATTAGTATCTAAAGGTTATTACCAAGAATCGGCACGCAATATGGGACGCGATGGTGTGCCGTTGTATTGCTGGGTGTATTTTGGTATGTTACAACAAGGCGAAAAAACATCTGGTTATACGTATGGATTAACCGAATTTGGGCAAAATGAACTGGAATTAGTAGAAAGCACATTATCCCTTCAAGATGGACACAGCCTGTTATACGAAGCCGCGCAAAAAGCAGCCGCTTCTCCCCCTTGGAAAAATGGTCAACAGGTAGAACTTTCTGAAAATAAAAAGATAAGTATTACCATTTCGGCGGCAAAAGTGATTAAGGATAATAGCCAAACAGGCAAGGTGAGTTTGGTGAAGGAGTAGTATTAGATACCGTTGGTTGATTTTATTCGACGGATAGTTGATTAGTTCGGTTCGCCGCAAAAAACTACCTTAGTTTTGTGGGATTAAACCATCGCCCTCAAAAAGCGTCTCACGGTTATCACTTATCCATATTTTTATGCGCTACTTTACGGTATTTCTATTATTTATTTTTTTCTGCTTTAAAGCGGAAGCCCAAAGTATCAATTGGGCCAATGATATTGCCCCAATTTTGTACAAACATTGTGTACAATGCCACCACGATGGTGCAATTGGTAGCTTTTCGCTCATGGATTATCAATCGGCATTTACCAACCGCGATAATATCCTGGATGCCGTTTCTTCTCGGAAAATGCCACCTTGGAAACCCGACCCCAACTATCGGCACTACGCCAAAGAAAACTACCTCAGCACAGCACAAATTAATACGATTGAACAATGGGTAGCCAATAATGCACCTGCGGGCGACTTGAGCCAAGCACCTCCACAGCCCACATTTATCCCCGGTTCAGCGATTGGCATCCCCGATCTTACGCTGCAAACGCCCGCTTATACCATGAACGCCACCGAAGACGAATATCGGTGTTTTGTGCTGCCTACAGGTATCAGCCAAACTACTTATTTGCGTGGATTAGAGGTTATTCCAGGTAATCACATGGCCGTACACCACGTATTGATTTACGAAGACGTAAACGGACAAGGCAAGGTATTGGATGATCAAACCCCAGAGCCTGGTTATGTGAGTTTTGGTGGCCCTGGTTTTCAGGGGGCAAAATTGGTAGGATCATGGGTACCTGGTGCACGCCCCGATCTTTTACCACCGTTTATGGGTATTAAATTGACCGCTGGAGCCGACCTAATAGTGCAGGTGCATTTTCCGGGGGCGGCAACAGGCTTAACGGATCAATCTACGCTTAATTTGTTTTATACACCCACCAACCAAAATATTCGGCAGGTGAGTATTACCCCTCCTTTGTTCCATTATCCACCTTCTTTACAAAATGGCCCATTGTTCATTCCGGCCAATGAGGAAAAAACCTTCACCGAACAATACACCGTGCAGCAAAACGGATCATTGATCGGTATTGCGCCACACATGCACTTAATAGGCCAAAGTATTGAATGTTATGGCATTACACCCACTAATGACACCATAAAACTGATAAAAATTCCATCTTGGGATTTCCATTGGCAAGGAAATTATAATTTTCAAAAGATCCAAAAACTTCCAGCAGGCACCAAAGTATATGCGCATGCACGGTACAACAATACCGAAAGTAATCCCAATAATCCGTCGTCGCCACCCCAAAATGTATTACAGGGCGAGGCAACAACGGACGAAATGATGTTGGTGTATTTTATCTATTCGGCTTACCAACCGGGAGACGAAAATATCATTTTGGACAGCACATTGCTTGCTTCCAATACCCTATTTTTGGATAAAGGAGCTGATAATATCGCACAATTGATCAGTTACCCAAATCCGGCAACATCTTTTACGGATATAGAGTTTGACCTTAGCACCTCGGATGCAATAAGTATTTCTGTATTGAACGCCGATGGCCAAGTTGTTCGGGCAATCCCATCTGAAGGCCCATTGCCAAGTGGTCAGCATACCAAAAGGATAGATTTGACAGGTTTGCCAGCAGGCAATTATTCTATTTCTTTGAAGAATAGGCAAGGAGGCGTTTTGGTAGAGTCTTTGGTGAAAATTTAATTTAAATACGCAACATCGAATGCCGAACTGGGAAATTTAAAGCAGATTCCTCGTTCGGCATTCTGCGTTTATTATGCGTACATACTCAAACCAGTGAGATTTAAAGCCATTTAAAACGTTCAACCGTGTTAAGTATTAACAAGCAAAATGATCCTTAACGTTCTTGCTCCAAAAAACTTTTGTGCTTTTTTTGTCTTAATCCATTTTTGCCTATTATAATATTTAAGATTCTCCTACCTTTGATTTTCAAATGAGCTATACTGTTTAACTGTAAGCCTACAACAATAGCAACAAATTGTAAATCATGAAATTGAATATTTTACGCATTATCCCGCTTTTAGCAGTGCTGCTACTGCCATTTTTATCATCTGCCCAATGCTCATGGCGCTTGGAACTCAACGACAGTGGCGGTAATGGATGGGGAGGTAGTTTTTTGGTAATCACTGTTGATATGACTACGAACTACTACACTTTGAATGGTGTGGACGATAATGGCTCCAATGCTAATATCTATCTAACACTTACTCCTGGCCAAACTGTAGAAATAGCATGGTTCAACAATTCACCGCAACCACAAGAAATATCGTTTTCCCTATTTGATGGAAGTGGTATATCTGTTTTTGATGCCGTTGCGCCGAATGATTTGACTACCTTCACGACAACGACCTCTTGCCCGCCATGTGTTTTACCTACTAATGTATTGACGGACAATATTTACGATAAACGCGTAAAAATAAAATGGACACCGGGGAATGGCAGTGCCAATCCGGTGGGTTGGTGGGTTATTTACGGCCCTGATGGTTTTACGCCAGCACCAGGTATTGGTGATACGGTATATGTAACCACCCCCAAAGCAACCATTACTGGTCTTACGCCAAAGACAAATTATACGTATTATGTAGCGCAGGATTGCGGTGGTGGCGTATCCGGTGGCAAAGCCGGTCCATTCGATTTTCAAACCTATTGGACAAATGATGTATCTGTGACAGCCGTACTTTCTCCAAAAAGTGCTTGTGATTTGGGGGGCGAAACGATTGAGTTTGGCATGAGTAACCCGGGGTCTAATCCGCAATCGCTGATTCCTTATAATTTTAGTGTCAATGGACAAGCTGGTGGTGTACCACAACCCGATGATGGTTACTATACAGGTGTAATTGGTAAAGACAGTACGGAGATCATCGAATTTGAGACCAGTTTCGACTTTTCCGATCAAATTGAGTACGAAATTGCGGTATTTACTCAAATGACTGGCGATCAAGATCCCACCAACGATACCTTATTTTACTATATTAATAATGCATTGGCTCCTCCTTATGCACAAAGTTTTGAAAAATGGAACGGCGGCTGGACAGTTGTGAATGACCCAGGGAGTTTCTCTAATCCATCGTGGGAATACGGAACTCCAGATGCTCCAATTATCAAAAGTGCAGGTGATGGGCAAAAAGCATGGGTGACCAATTTAACGGGAACTGCAAATTTTGCAGAACAATCTTATATTCAATCTACATGCTTTGATTTGTCCAGTATTACTGAAAAACCAGCCATTGAGTTCATGATTAACTACAGCTGCACCTCTGGCGACGACGGTGCTTTTGTGGAATACTCGATCGATGGTGGTACTGCTTGGGTACGGATAGGTACAGTAGCGAATACAGGCGCCAATTGGTATAATGCACCAGATCCTACTACCTTCAATGCCGAGCAGGCATGGGCAGGCGAGTCCAATGGGTGGCTAAAAACACACCATTTGATCAACGGTGTTGCTGGTATGGATAATGTTTTATTTAGGTTTGGGTATAATAGTGGATTTGGCCAAACAAGAGAAGGAGTGGGTATCGACCAGTTTAAAATATTTGTGCCACCCGCTAAAGACGTTGCCGCAGTACGCGTAACTACCTTAGGCGATGACACAGAATGCGGTTTGGCGAGTGATAAAGTATCGTTTAATATTGTTAACGTAGGTGGCACTGCTATGCCTTCTGGGTATAAATTATTTGTATCGGTTAATGGCGGCGCACCGGATTCGACTACGGTCTCGAACAACATTTTAACTGCGGATGAAAACTATACCTTCACTTTCCCCAATACTTTTAATAGTCGGGATGTTGTGTCGATCATTAAATGTTGGGTAGTGGCCATCGGTGATGAAAATCTATCTAACGATACGATTATTTATTCGATCGACCACCGTGCTAAGGTATTGCCTTTTAGTGAAAATTTTAATGCGTCTTTTAATATTCCTGATGGCTGGACTGTACCTGCTGGAGCCAATATTACTACAACGCATAATAACATTAGCAATGTATTAGCCTATAATTTATATGAATTTAATAATACCTTTACTTATGACCTGCCTAGGTATGGTGTAGTTGGTGTAGGCGATTCGCTCAAATTTGATTATCGTATTGTTGATTTCTCTTTCCCTAATCCGGCAACAATGTTGTCTGCGGGTAATAAAATAGAAATAAGAGTAAGTTCCAACTGTGGCCAAACCTACCAAACAATAGGAACAATCAATAGCAACAACCATATTGTCAGTGAAAATTTGGCAACGCGTAAATATTCTTTAGCCTCTTTTGTGGGCGAAAATATCAAAGTGCGTTTTCAAGGCACGTGGTTTGGTAGCGGTGATTACTTTTTCGATCTAGATAATGTTAATCTCCTTGCTTGTGCTGATAATCTAGGTCTTACGGCCAGTATTGTGCCTACTTCTTCTACGGGCAATACAGGATCGGCTACAGTATCGGTTGCTACAGGTAACCCGCCTTATGCTTACAATTGGAGTAATGGTGCCAATACTGAAACCGCTACAGGTCTGGGTGCTGGCATATATAAGGTAGCCGTTTTGGATGCCCATGGCTGCACCGATACATTGAGTGTTGAAGTGGGCGTTTCGGCTATTGGCGAATTGCCAAGTTTGACTAATTTTTCAGTACGTCCTAATCCAACCACAGGTACACTGTTCCTTGACTTACTTTTTGACCAAACTGTCGAACTACGTGCCGATATCGTTAACCTACTCGGTCAACAAGTATGGGCCGCCGAACCCGGCAATACAGAAGGCATGAAAGAAATGATCGATTTAGCAAGACAACCAGCAGGTATTTATCTGCTCCGAATTACGGCCAACGGATCGGTGCAAACCAAAAAAATTGTCATTCAAAAATAAGTAGTTTTTAAAATAATGCCTAGGAACGGTGTCAAAATAAATGGCTTCATTGATACACATCATTGGATATTTATTTTGGTACCGTTCTTTTATTTAAAGGGGATATAGGGATTTCCTTATGAAGAGGGAAAAACGACTTGACTTGCTTTGTTATAAAAAATGATACTAATTACAGGCGCAAATGGCCAATTAGGGCAATGTTTTGCCGATATTGCCCAAAAAACGGGTTTAAACCTGCTGCTAGCAGATTCCAAAACTTTGGATATTGCTAACAAAAATAATGTGCAACAGTTTTTTGACCAATACCCACAGATCAAATGGTGTGTCAATTGTGCCGCATATACGGCCGTGGACAAAGCCGAAACGGATATAGCTAACGCCCAAAACGTAAATATTAAGGGAGCAAAAAACCTTGCCACTGTTTGTGCCCAAAGAGGTATCCCAATGGTACATTATTCCACAGACTATGTCTATCATGGCCGACAAAATACGCCATACAAAGAGACAGATGCGGTTAGTCCTAAAGGTGTTTATGCGAAAACAAAATTAGCAGGAGAGCGTGCAGCCCTCAAAGCGCATCCGAATGGC
>JAAFHO010000017.1 GCA_013297575.1 Chitinophagales bacterium | reverse complement strand
CCCCAAAAAAAACATCGATAACAATTAATTTAACCACTTTAAAATGACAACAGCAGTAACGACCTTCACGAATGATTTTTCTGAAAATCTTGCCAAACCCGACAAAATACTTTTACTTTCCTAAAAAGCCCGCCCCCCCATCAATTCCTCATACTTATTCATCACCCGTTCCTGAAACCCCAAAGGATGGTGTTTGGAGACATATTGCCTTGATTTAAGCGCAATATCAAAATGTTTGGCTGTGAAATGTTTAAATTTTCGTTTCCAAAAACCTACGGTGAGGCGCATTGCAAAACGATCTAAATAATGGCCTAAAAAGCCACCCAACAGGTATTCTACTATCTTTTTAAGTGTATTGTTTTTTTGTTCCGCTAATTTTTCGGTTGTCCGTAAGGGAATATTGGGATAATAATCGCGCTGTACCCACGTATTCGCCGCCATAAATGACTGGTACATGTCTGCATTATAAACAGGCAGTAATGTGGCACATTCGGTAGCCGTAAATAGATTTTTTTCTGCTATCTCTAAATGATTGGTATCAATAAAATAGTTTACACAAAAGTATTTGTGCGAATTAAAAAGGAATATTTTCTTGTACAGCACCAAAATAGTACGTGCCAGCCATAGCCTTCCGGGTGTGGTGACCAAAAAAAAATCAATATCGCCGTCTTCGCTCATACAATCTTTGGACATGGAACCAGATACCATTACCGCTTTAACAAAAGGAAATTGCCCGATAAAGTGTCCCATTGCGTATGCTTTGGGTAAAAACAAGGCGGCACGAGCATTTTTTTCCTGACGTTCGGCTATCCATCCTGCATCAGGGTGCGTTTGATAATAGGTATCAAAATGATAAACAAAGCCCGCTTGAACTAAATGCGTGATACAATTAGATAAATCTTCAAAGGATATTTTGATGGATAAATAATGCTGAATTTCAGTTATTGTAAGCGGATACCTAAAAATTTCAAAATAGCTCAGCACCGACAGTACCGCATTGTTCATTTGGGCAGTCGTAATAGCATCCTTGTGGAGGGGCGATATATATGTAGCAGTGATCACTTTATAAAAACGATACAAGGTAGCAATTCCATTATAAAGTGTTGCTCTAATCATATGTTTTTTTACCAAAGTTGTCATTTTAACGGCTAAATGTAAAATGATGGCGTAATTTGCACGTTTAATTTGACACCGTTTCTTAACTTTGCTTCAACATTTATAACATTTTTAAAAAAATGAAGATTACAAATAAATTACTTATTTTTGCAACAAGCCTACTTGGTTTTCAATCGCTGGCAGTGGCACAGGAAAGAGAGCCCTATACATTCAAGGCCGACAAACAACTTGCCGCTACTCCAGTCAAAAACCAGCAACAAACGGGCACTTGTTGGGCCTTTAGTTGCGCATCATTTTTGGAAAGTGAAGTAAAACGTATCAGTAATCTGGACGTAGATCTTTCCGAAATGTATGTGGTGCGTTCTATTTATCGCGAGAAATGCGAAAACTATGTCCGCCGACAAGGAAATGCTCAGTTTGGAGAAGGCGGTTTGGCGCACGATTTGATTCGTGCGGTACAACGATATGGTATTGTTCCAGAAACCGAATATCCAGGACGGAAAAACATCCTTACGGGTTACGATCACAGCAAATTAGAGGCAAAACTCAAAGATAAATGCGTTGAATTTGCTAAACTAGGCAAAGATGGGAAATTACCCAAAAACTGGCTTGCTACGATTGATGGTATATTAGACGATGAGTTTGGTAAGGTACCTACCAAATTTACCGTGGATGGCCGTCAATTTACACCGTCTATTTACCGCGATTTTTTAGGCATCAAAACGGAGGATTATGTGACCATTACGTCTTTTACCCACCACCCGTTTTATGAACCATTTATCCTCGAAATACCCGATAATTTTGCTAATGGTACGATGTATAATCTTCCTTTAGACGAGATGATGCGCGCCCTTAACCATTCGTTGGAACAAGGTTACTCCGTGGAATGGGATGCAGATGTAAGCAATGATGGCTTCTCCGCAAAAAATGGCCTTGCTATTGTTCCTGCAAAAAAATGGGATGAAAAAACGGAAATTCAACGCGAAGGCAGTTTTAAATTCATTGAACCACAACCCACCGTAACACAGGCATTCCGTCAAGAATTATTTGACCAACAAGTAACCATGGACGATCATTTGATGCACATCACAGGTACTGATATTGAAACGACCCAATCAGAAAAGTACTATCGCGTAAAGAATTCTTGGGGCGAAATTTCGGCACTTAAAGGGTATTTGCGTGTATCAGAGGCTTATATGCGCCTGAACACGATTTCTTTTATGGTCAACAAAAGTGCTTTGCCTGCGGATATTCGTAAAAGCCTTGGTTTAGGTGAAATAGAAGGAAGCCCTACTGGCAGCAATAATGACCTAAAAGTTAAGGATCCGGCAAAAATTAAAAGAATAAAGCCAATGACCGCCCCAACATCGCCTCAAGCACCAAAATCTGAATAAAACACACCATGCCAAGCATTTTTACACGTATCGTAAACGGAGAGATTCCTTGTTACAAAGTAGCCGAAACCCAAGATTTTTTGGCTTTTTTAGATATTACGCCCCGTACAAAGGGACACACGCTCTGTATTCCTAAAAAGGAAATAGATTATATTTTTGATTTGCCGGATGCTGACTTGCAAGCGCTGATGGTCTTTTCCAAACAAGTGGCCGCTGCCATAAAAACCGTAGTGCCTTGTCTCAAAGTGGGTGTTGCGGTAGTCGGTTTAGAAGTGCCACACGCGCACATACACCTGTTCCCGATGAATACTATGGGTGATTTTGGTTTTGCACATCCGGCTATTGATATGTCTGGAGCAGAATTGAGTGCGCTTGCGGAGGAGATTAGCCGAGTGTATAATAAATAAAGACTCGGCGTTGCCCTGATTTTGTAACACGCACAGGTTAAAATAAAAAACGGTGCAATGATACCTCGACCTTTTCTATAGGCCAAGGTATTATTGCACCGTTTTTTTATTATCGTTACTACAAATACTTAATCTTCGGTGGTCTTCGTCACATGCTCTTTCAACCAATTAATCGTTACTGATTTTGGTCGTTCGAGTGGCAACATTAAGGCCCTAGCCCAGCATTGAGCAGCCAAAACGCCTAAGGAGCGACTAACGCCAAACAATACTGTATAGAAATTGTATTCTTTCATGCCGTAATGGATCAATAGCGAACCACTATGAGCATCTACATTAGGCCACGGATTTTTTACTTTGCCAAGGCTGGAGAGAATAGGTGGTACTACATCGAATATTTTCCATACGATTTTTACCAAATCACTATCTTGTACATTATCCTCTGCAAACTGGCGCTGAGCCATATAACGTGGGTCTGGTTTGCGCAGTACAGCATGGCCATAACCAGGTACAACTCGGCCACTGGCTAGGGTACTTTTTACGTATTCTGCAATTTGTTCGCGAGTAGGTTTGCTCGTACCCAAGGTTTCCACCATTTTTTGTATCCATCGGATAACCTCTTGATTGGCCAAGCCGTGTAATGGTCCGGCAAGTGCGTTCATACCCGCGCTCAATGACAAATAAGGATCGCTCAAAGTAGAACCTGTGAGGTGCGTGGTATGGGCAGAAGCATTACCGCCTTCGTGGTCGGCGTGAATCATTTGGAAAAGGCGCATATATTCCTTGAATCCATTGTCTTCAAATCCGAGCATGTGCGCAAAATTACCCGCCCAATCCAAAGAAATATCGGGAAGCGTTTGCACACCATTTCGGTAAACTCGGTTATAGATAAATGCAGCAATACGCGGTAATCGCGCAATGATATTCATTGTATCTTCATAGGTAGCATCCCAATATTCTGATTTATTCAACCCCATTGTATAGCGTTGAGCAAACACACTGGTGTTCTGCATCGCCATAATACCTATTGAAAACTGAGTCATTGGGTGCGCATCTATTGGAAGCGCTTCAATGGCTGTAAATACGTGATCGGGTACATGAGCACGACGTACCCAAGCCTCGGTTAACCATTTAACTTGTTCTTTTGTAGGTAGATCACCAGTAAGCATCAACCAAAACAAGCCTTCGGGAAGCGGTTCGTTACCATTTTGGGCAGTTGGGAGTTTTTCTTTGAGTTCAGGGATAGAAAAACCGCGAAAACGGATACCTTCTTCGGCATCTAATAGGGATGGCTCCCAAAGCATGGAGGTGATATCGCGCATACCACCTACTACTTGATCTACGGTAACATCATCTACTTGTTGTGTTCCGTACTGTTTTAAAAACTCTTTAAGTTCTTTTGCTTGTGCTTGAGATTTTTCAAAAAATATCTCTTTTAATATGTCCATAAAAAATTTGAATGGTTGAAATAGTAATAGGGCTGACCAATTAAGTATTTGAATTGTGTTCAATGCACGAAAGCGAAGTACCACAGAGGGCAACTTCGCTTTCGTTGTATGTCGAATTCCAAAGCATCAGCATATAAGTATGTAGTTGCACCGCATAACATTAACTTGCAACTGATGGTTGCGAGGAATTGCATTTTTTCTATTAACTGGCAATACAAACAAGTAAACGACCTAAAATTAGGCGCAATAAATGCCCAATATAGTCAAGACCAACATGGTATTGTCAGAATGATTTATCTTGTTTTACCAAGAAACGTCGTCGTCGTCGTCTTTGCTTTTTTTGCTTTGCGTATCATCTTCATCGGCAAAATCATCACTAGCCATGTCCACATTATCTACGCCTTCGTCCTCGTCTTCGTTACGATTCTGAGCATCCCATTCTGCTTGACGGCGATCAAATTCCTCGTAATCGAAATTAGGCATTAGATCTTTTTTGACATGCTCTACTACTTCATTCAACGATGCCGCAAATCGGTTAAAATCTTCCTTGTACAAAAAGATTTTATGGCGTTTGTAACCAAAGCCGTCATCCTTGCGTGTGCTTTCGGTAATAGTGATAAAAAAGTCTTCACCGCGTGTTTTACGAACATCCAAGAAATAGGTGCGGCGTTTGCCAGCACGTACTTTTTTGGAAAATACGCTTTCGTCTTGCTCGCGGTCAAAATTGCCACGATCGCCACGATCACCGCGGTCATTCCGATCTCCATAACGATTGCGTGGACGATCTCCGCCGCCACCGCCAAAACGTGGACGGTCACCGCCTCGGTCGTTACCGCCACCGCCAAAACGTGGACGGTCACCACCTCGGTCATTGCGGTCGCCACCGCCACCAAATCGTGGACGGTCACCACCGCGATCACCACCGCGATCATTGCGGTCGCCGCCGCGGTCATTGCGATCTCCGTAACGTGGGCGGTCACTGCCTCCTTTGTCATCACGGTCTCCCCTGCTAAATTTCCCGAATTCCACTGTATCTAATGTTTTGTGAAAAAAAAATGAATGATAAAAATTTGAGACAAAGGTATATTTTTCAAAATCATTCCGTATGTTCTTTAAAAAAAACATTTACAAAAACAGAAAAATAGTCCAAAACTGTCCAAAATTTACTTTATTTTTTACTTTCTGAAAAGTAAATGATCTTCGTTAACCACTTATTGGTATCAGGTTCAGTTTGTCCTGTTACCACATACTCTTCCACGGCGGGGCCTACCATCGTCATATTATTTGCTTTGAAATAATCTTCCAGGGCTAAATGCGCCTTCATTGTACCCGCAGAATGGCCGTAGTAATCAACAGAATAAGCACTGCCAGCACTTAGATTAAAGGCTTGTAAACCTGCAATGGATAAACCTTTATCCGCTGGCATACCTACCGCCATATCCGCTTTACCGCCTGCCCAAGTATAATAAATAGCAGCGGCATTGCCTTTGGGCACAATATTACTGGCTTTAAAAGCGCTTAGCGTTTTAGTCATATTTTTGGCAAACACGGATTCAATAGCAGCACTATCCGTTACACTGCGTACACCATAATAGGTACGCCCTGCAAACATTGCATCTTCTGTTACCTCGTAGCCTTTATATTTTCGGTGCGCCATCTCTTCAGTGATCCGCTTGAGGTTTTCAAGCCCCATTTCAAAATCTTTGCCAATGGCTTTGTCCACATCGGTAAACATCATTAGCCCATTCATTGGGAAAGGTGCTTTCATCTCAAATGTCCAATGTACTTTACATTTATTGCCCATAGATTCAAACCTATAAGCCGTTGGAGATACGCTTTTAAAAGGGCGCAAAAACTCCGTCAATATATCAATCCTATCTGGGCTAATGGCTGTAATGGTTTGGCTACCTTCGCCTACGTTATCATTGCCGGACCAACTATGCTTTGCTCCTACTTCTCCATCTGTACCAGTTATTGTTACTTTTTGTTCTGGATCCAAGGCTGTCCAAGGCGACCAAGCATCAAAATTTTTGAAGTATCTAGCGTGTTCGTACACCAAAGACTTGGGTGCATCAATCACCATACTTCGCTCTATATGGTATTCTTTTGTAGCAAAAAGACCTAGCAATAAGAACAATCCAACTACGACCAAAATGATATAGAGTAGTACTTTTAATAATTTCATAAGAACATCTTTATTTTGTAGGTGCAAATTTTCAAACATTTTCCTGTATTTTATGCTTTTATAGGAATAATTATCAAAAAAAACACACAAACTTTGTGATATAGGCTATTCAAATAGACCTATGCGGGTATATTTGCCCAATAAAAAGAAAAAGATGCTGGATATTCATATCATTAATGGGCCTAACCTAAATTTATTGGGCAAGCGCGAACCGGAAATTTATGGCAGCCAAACCTTTGAAACGTATTTTGAAACGTTAAAGCCGCTGTTCCCTGATTTTCACCTACATTATTTTCAGAGTAACCACGAAGGCGCATTGATTGATTACTTGCATGAACATGGTTTTGCCGCACACGGTATTGTGCTCAATGCTGGGGCTTATACACACACGTCCATCGCTTTAGCAGATGCTATATCGGCGATCCGCGCGCCCGTAGTAGAAGTCCATATTAGTAATGTACATGCGCGGGAGATTTTCCGGCACAAGTCCTGTATTGCAGCGGTATGCAAAGGTGCAATTATTGGTTTGGGGCTGGAAGGCTATCGGCTGGGCGTACAATATCTTGCTGGGTTAACTACTTAATTACCAGCCCGCCTTCCTTCATTTTTGCCACAATTTTACTCCTGGAATTGGTATCTCCTAGGCAGCCTTGGCGGGAGAAACAACCATTTATATTGTTAATTTTGACCGTTTTTGAGGTAGCGCTCGAGGCTAGACTGGAGTGGCTAGGGCGTAAATTTAAATTGGTATTGGTGCCATCAATTTCATAACAAAAAGAGAGACCACTACTGCCCACATTAATCAAGGTGTTGAGGCCTGATAATACAATTTTATCAAAACCAGCACTCACTTTTACCAGTTCTAAACTTCCAAATTGGAGGTCGGCATCTAATTGTGTATCCAAGTTTTCAATTTTGCAGGCTGCATTGCAGGATGTTAAAAACATATATCGGGTACTCATGACATTTGCACTACCAAATTTGATATTCAGCCGCATATTACCAGCAACACCCACGTCAATTTTATCGAAACGGGAGGTGAGCCGCAAGTCCTCTACCCTTCTGAAGGTACAAGTAGAACGCTCTGTTTCCATCTGTACCATTTTGGCGTTGTCGAGTACAATGCCGCCATTATTGATCCAGCCATAAATATTTTGGACGCTGCCGATCACTGCTTGGCAGTTTTCGGTTTTTAAGTTGGCATCTGCCAATAATTTACCGGTACGTAAATCACCAAATTTTACATTCGCAATCAGATTTCCGTTCAAGTTGCCCAAAGCAGTATTACCATATTTGTTGGATATGTCCAGTTGATTATCCGTAGGCATCCAAACTTCATAATTCACTTTGAAGTCTTGCAAATAGGCACCCTTTATATCTCCTATCATCGTTTCGGCCTTAATATAGCCATTTGTATTGACAAAATTGACATTAATTTGGCTCAATACTTTTTCTGCTTCAGCTTGGTCAGCGGAATTGACAACAATCGTGATATTGATTTTTACTTTTTTTTCTGTCCAAGTATTAATATTAATATTGCCGTGTTTGTTATAAATCACCGTAGTGCCTTGTGCGCTGGTAGGGAATTCGCGGTTTATATTTTTTACAAATTCCTTGTGTAAGCATAGACAAGATTTCAGGCAAACGGAATCTTTTGGGCAATCAGCTTTTAATACATTAGGCAATAACAATATTGCCAAGGATAGTGTCTGCAAAATAGTTTTGAAGATCATATAACCACTTCCTCCAATCTTCTGCGCTCGAGTCATATTAAATAGTGTCGTTTTCATACTGTAATGTATTTTTTTGACCATCAGGGTCAACGATAAGATGTTGTTGTGCTTGCATGGCCTCCAACACTTGTTCAAGCACCATTGATTTGGTTTTATAGTTTTCTATCATCACCCGGATAATTTGTTCTTGGTTACCGGGTGGTACATTGGATAATTCAATGCGCAATTCTTCCATGGTTTTATCCATTTGTTCCATATCTCCAAATATTTCGGAGGTGCTTGGATTAGAAGCAAAACGCGCTAATTTTGATTTTTTATGTTCTATTTCCTGCTCATAGTGTTGCTCAATAGCCGCGTACTCTTTAGATACATCCGACATTTTCATGCCCACATAAGTTTCCTCTTGGTGCCGTGCATACCACAGTCCTAACGAAGCCCCGATCAGTAACAATGCGATGGCAGCAGCAAACCGCGCTATACTGCGGTGCCAAGATACCCGAAGCGTACCCATCGGTGCCGTTTGTTGAGATACTTGATTCCAGATTTTAGCATTAGGGATTTCGCTATCAAAATCGGATCTATTATGCTGTATAAAATCTTCTAACGGGTCTCTTGTATTCACGGTAGCCTTGGGCGGTGTTAGCGCTGCATTAATCTTGTCCCAAACTTGTATATTGGGCGTTGCGGTATCCATCAAGGAACGGTTAATAGCGATAAAATGCGCTATTGAATCGCTATTTTGCAACTGCTCAAGGCTTTTGGAAATACTTTTCCAATGGCTATCAGAGGGCAAGGCAGCATCAAATTCCTGCCGATGCTCTTGGATAAATCCTTCTATGTGCTGTTTATTATTCATTTTATTACGCCAGCATTGTTCTTAGTTTGGCCTTTGCTCGGCTGTATTGTGATTTTGAAGTTGCTTCTGTGATTTCCAGAATTTGAGATATTTCTTCGTGGTCGTACCCTTCAAAAGCGTAAAGGGAAAAAACAACGCGGTAGCCATCGGGGAGTTTTTCTACGGCTTTTTTTATTTTGTCCACGCTGAGTACGGGTTCATGGTCGGGTGTGTTTTCTATCGGGTGGTCGTGGTTGTCGGTTAATTCTTGGAGGAAAAGTCTTTTGCTTTTCAAAAAATTAATACATTTATTGATCGTTATACGCTTCATCCAAGCCCCAACACTGCTTTCGTATCGAAAGGAATCCATTTTAGTAAACACCTCAATGAATACGCTCTGTAATAAGTCCTCTGCATCATGACTGTTTTGTACCATGCGTAAAGCCGTATTATACATAGCCTTAGAATATAGCTTGTACAATTCAAATTGTGCATCGCGTTTGCCTGCGCGGCACTTTTCCAACAGTTCATAATGCGGATGAGTACTATCCATGTCGATATATGCTTTCAATGACAATCTTGCATAGAATTAGTTGCATCCGAGTTGATTTTTTCGATTAAATACGTTGTAAGGAATGGTGTCGAAATAAAGGTACAGATTGATGCACATTTTTTGCCCCCATATTTCCTCTTTTTCTACTTAAATAGGTCGGCTATTCGCGCAAAAAAACAGAAAATCTGAGACCAAAATTTGAAGCCTGAATTTGTACCTTTATTCCAACACCATTCCTAAAAGAAGACTAATTCGAAGCAACCGTTAGTTTTTCTTAAGAAATTTTGGGAAAAATTTAACACGCGAAATTGCACCATTCTGCTGGTTTTAGAGTTCTTTTGCTGGCTTTTTTTTATAAGTGAGTGGTTTTAAAAATAGTATATTTTTTCAATTACTTGAAAATCAAATAATTATGCAGTATTTAACAGTAATTGCTATTGCGGCCGCTACCGGGTTGATCGGGTTGGCAGCACAGTTTTCTAAAACAAATCCCGATCAAGCGGCTAATGAAGCGCATGGTAAATGGTACACTTGGGAGGAGGCCGTTGAGTTGAATAAAACAAAACCGAAAAAGATAGTTGTAGATATTTATACCGACTGGTGTGGCTGGTGCAAAAAAATGGATAAAGGTGCATTTAGCGACAGCAAAGTGTCAGAATACATTGGAGATAACTTTTATGCTGTAAAACTCAATGCCGAGCAAAGAGATCAAATTATCTTTGGGCGAGACACCTTCTCCTTTGTCGAAACTGCAAATGGGAAAGGTGTACACACACTGGCTTATGCTTTATTGGATGGTAAAATGAGTTATCCTACGCTTGTTTATCTCGATCAAGATTTCCGTCGCATCATGGTTTCTCCTGGATATAAAGAGACACACGACTTGATGAAAGAATTAAAATTTGCCAAAGAAGAGGTGTATAACCAAAAAACTTGGGAAGAATATAAAGAAAAAGGAAAGTAATCGTACTTAACTATAAATCGTATAGTAGCATTGTTCCGCGAGTGCCACAGACCCAAATGCGCCCGTTTCGGACAAAAACATCAAGCAAATCAATATCTTTTGGTGTGTTTTCAATGGTAATCCAGGTATGACCGCCATTTTTAGTTTGCCAAAAAAGACCACCCTCTCCTACGAGCCAGCCTTCATTTTCGGAACGAAACCAAAGTGCATTAAATGCCTGTTTGCGCGGTTTGGTGCTGCCTCCTTTTCTAATTGTTTCCCAATTTTTACCAGAATCGGTGGTTTTAAGTAAGGTGCCACTGCTGCCACATATATAACCAGTTGTGGTGGTTGGGAAATGAATATCCGTAAAGAAATCATTTGTAGGTGATTTTCGCTGCCAAGAGTAGCCTCCATCTTCAAAACGAAGCACCCACCCGAGGCCACAGGTATGCCAAGTTTTTGGATCAGATGCCCATACCGCCTGTAATTGGTTAGGAAATTCCAATACAGTGTCCAATTCCCAAAAAAATTGGGGGCCGTGCACCCTTACTTGCCCTTCACCAAAACTTTCTCCACTCACAATGATGCCTTGGTGTTCATTGGACATAAAACAGGAGTGGTGCCATTGGAAATCGGCTCGATATTGAATCCAGGGCTGTCCAAATGGTTTTTCACAACAAATACCACTTTGCCCTACAGCGTAAGCGTGACCGCTCGAATCGGCCATAACGCATTCCATTTTATGCCAAACAGTATCGTCAATTTGCCAGTGCTGGCCACCATCGGCAGTAGAGAACAAGAGACCTGTTTCCCAAGAAAGCCCGCCACATGCTACCCCATTTTGGTCATCAATCATCCATACTGATGTGATATCTACTGTAGTTGGTATGCTTACTTTTTGTACATTAGATAGGCTAATCGCCTCTTTTTTACAGTAAAATGCGAGTAAAATGATGGCAATAATGCCTAATACTCTAATTCTGCTTTGGGTTACGTTTTTCATAACCTAAAAAATCAATCCTGCCGATCCTTTTGGTGCGGATGGCTTCGGGTAGATTGTCGTAATAGACATGCATGCCGAAATCGCGTTTTTCATTAGGTGTCATTGGTCCGTAAATTTTTGCTTTTATATAACTCGTATCTACATTGAGGTTAAGATTTTGGGTAAACCAAAGTTTTTTATCAGTACCATATAGCAACAGACTTAACCCAGGGTTATCGGCCTTTAAAGGCAAAGGGTTTTCGACCACACCACTCACGATCACATATTTTTCAAGTGTTGGGGTGGAGGACGTATCCCCATAAGATACCTTTATACCTCCTCCTAGGTTTTGGGCGAGCAATATGGCTCCTGGATCTACTGACACACTTAGCGCACCTCGCAGTTGAATAGAATCAGGTACACCTTTCAAATCGGAAAGTTTCCAAGAAGCAAAAAAAGCCGTTCTGCCCCGTGGAGGGAGTGCATCAGCGTGGGTATCGACCAAACAAAAAGAATCGCTTTTGAAAGGTACTATTTGATTTTTAGCGTCAACTACGCCTAGTTGAAGCCATATTTTGAGCCAAAATGATTCACGGCTATCCACTAAGCCCACGGCGTAAAACATATCCCCTTCTACCCAGCAATTGACATCAGCCAGCACCACATTGGCTGGTTTAACGTCTTTGGGCAATACATTTGCGGCCACAATGCCATCCTTGTTATCCTTATTCCATTTGCAATTGGTATTTATGCAAAAGAATGCGAATGAGAGTACTATTAAACTAAAAAAAGGTAATTTCATATTCAAGATTTATTAAAAAGAGGCGCAAAGTTCGGAATACCTGTACAAATAGTGGAGGATCTTTGCATAAATTATGCAAGAAAAGAAAAAAGTACGCTATCTTGGCCGCTCAATTTTAAATAATAAGATCAAAACACTATTGCTCAACTTTACTATCTTTATTAATTATGTCAAATATTTGGGTTAAAAAACCACTGTCTCAACTACTTGAAGCGGCTGGTGATTCGGAAAAGGGTCTAAAAAGGACACTTGGAGCCATCAACCTCGTGGCTTTGGGCATTGGTGCCATTATTGGTGCTGGCCTTTTTGTCCGTACTGCATCTGCGGCTGCCGAAGCGGCTGGGCCTGCTGTTACACTTTCTTTTATAGTAGCGGCCATTGGATGCGCTTTTGCAGGTCTTTGTTATGCCGAATTTGCGGCCATGATCCCCATTGCTGGTAGCGCATACACCTACGCTTATGCTACTATGGGCGAAATGCTGGCTTGGATTATTGGTTGGGCACTCATTATGGAATATGCGCTTGGCGCGGCCACTGTATCTATTGCGTGGAGTGAATACCTGAATAACTTGTTGGGCGGAGCAATCCCCTATGAATTCTGTCACTCGCCCTTTGAACATGCTAATCGTGTAATGGGTGATGCGCTTACACAGTTCCCTACGGATTTGTTAAAAAATGCCAAAGAAGGTGTGCTTTTACTCAGCGATACGCAGCTTCAGTCACTTCCAGCCAATTTGCAAGCATTGGTACAGACTAGTAATGGTATGATCAACGCACCAGCATTATTGATTCTCTTATTGCTCACAATGTTGTTGATTAAAGGTACGCAGGAATCCGCAACGGTCAATGGTATTATCGTATTTATCAAGGTTGCGATTGTCTTGATTTTCATTTTAGTCGGCTGGCAATTTATTAATCCTGCCAATCATACACCATATATGATTCCAGAAGGTGTAGTAGGCCACGAAGGCATATTTAAACATGGCTGGGGCGGCGTATTAGGTGGTGCAGGCATTGTTTTCTTTGCCTTTATCGGTTTTGATGCTGTTTCTACAGCAGCCCAAGAAGCAAAAAACCCACGTAAAGATATGCCGATTGGTATTTTGGGTTCGTTGGTGGTTTGTACGATACTTTATATTTTATTCTCGCATGTTTTGACGGGTGTCGCCAACTGGCAAGAGTTCAAACTAGCGGGTAAAGAAGCATCCGTTGCGTATGCTATTGATAAGTATATGATTGGCTACCACTGGTTGGCAACGGCTGTTACGGTGGCCATTCTTGCAGGTTTTTCTTCGGTGATCTTGGTGATGTTGATGGGACAATCGAGGGTATTTTACACGATGTCGAAAGATGGATTATTGCCAAAAGCATTTTCTGATTTACATCCTCGTTTCCGTACGCCATTCAAGGCCAACTGGATATTATTTGTATTTGTAGGTTTATTTGCTGCATTTATCCCCGGTAGCATAGCAGGTGATTTGACCTCCTTTGGTACTTTGCTTGCTTTTGTATTGGTAAGCCTTGGTGTATGGTTGATGCGCCGCAACGAACCGAATGCTGATCGTCCGTTCAAAACGCCATTAGTGCCTTTGGTACCTATTCTTGGTGCTGGAATTTGTACTGCGATGATTATCTCCTTGGATATAGTGACTTTGATGTCTGCAATGATCTGGATGGTATTGGGCTTGGTGGTGTATTTTGTATATAGCCGCCACCATAGTAAATTACAAGCGTAAGCATTTAATTTGTGCTAATATAAAGCAAAGCGTCAATTGGTTTGAACCGATTGGCGCTTTGTTGTTTTACCTACAATTGTCGCTTCTTAAAATCCGACGGTGAAAGACCCACCCACTTTTTAAATTGTTTTGAAAAATGCGCGGGATCATTGAAATCTAAGAAATACGAAATTTCAGAAATGGAATACACTGTTTCCAACAAATATTTTTTTGCTTCTTCTAACCGGTAACTATGCACAACTTCTAAGGCCGATTTTTGAGCCACAGATCGGCAAATGCGGTTAAGATGTATCGGTGTGATGTTCATCTGTTGAGCATATTCGCGAATGGATTTGACTTGAGGCAATGACTGCTTAATACTGTCCTGAAAAGCATGGAAGTAATCTAGGGTGCGATTGTTGGTCTGTATCAACTGCGGGGTGGATTCAAGTCCAATTCGATAAAGATGGAGCACCAACAATTGAAAATAGCACTGCAAAAAAGCCTGTTTCTCCATATTTTCTGTGTTCAACTCTTGTATAATGCTATCTTTTAGGTTCATTAAATATTGCCACAATGTATGTTTTCCGTCGCAATCATAATAACGAATTTGGTTCCATTCTGATAAAATATTGGGTTTGGCTTTGATAAATCGCTCTAAGAAACCAGCCGAAAAAGTAAACACGTCTCCTTTCGCATTGGCTTGAAAGACAAAACCATGCACCGTATTGTTGGGAATTAATAAAACGCAAGGCGTATTCAGCACAATTTTTTTATTGCCCGAAATCAATAAGCCGCCGCCAGCATTAACAATAAAAATTTGATACAAATCTGTATGCAAATGCTCCGTTATCTTCCAATTGTAGAGGCTGCTCCGCACTTCCAAAACCTCATGGTGAATGAAATCTTGTAAAAACGGCGCTTGCGCATCGCCAAATAGACCGGGGAAATTTACTAATTTCATTAGATAGCAGATTTAGTGATGATGGCGATCAACTCAGATACATTCAACAGCATTTTGTTTAATTATAACAAGTATTTGCACAAAAAAACGTAAATATCTTAAAAAATGTTTCATTTGTACAAGAATATGATTTATTTTTACAAAAAACAAACTTAAGCCCCGCCTACCTTTGTTCCCGAACCCCTAAAGCGCAATAACGCCATCATCAAAAATCTAACTTCAAATAATGAATATTGCTAAATTTTGTACACTTGTGTGCTTGCTATGGCCCATATTGCTTTTTTCCCAAAAAGTAATCCCTCTACGTTCGCTGCCCAATCCCACGGGTTTGGTTTGGGAAAACCCAGAGAAATCTACATTTTCCCCTATTTTCAATACCGAAATAGTGGCCAACGTATCGGTTCCGACCATTACCGTTTACCTGCCTGCTCCTGAAAAAGCCAATGGAACGGGATTGATCATTGCACCGGGTGGAGGTTTTCACACCCTAAGCATCAACAGCGAGGGCAATGATGTGGCAAAATGGTGCGTCGAGCATGGTATTGCAGCCTTTGTGTTGCGCTACCGACTTGTACCAACCGGCAACGATCCTGTAATGGAATTTATCCAAAAAGTAAAAAATCGCGACCAAATGGACAAGGATATGGCACCTGTTATTGCCCTTGCAAAGGCTGATGGTTTGGAGGCGATCAATTGTGTACGCCAACATGCTGCCGAGTTCGGTGTAAAACCTAACCGCATCGGTATTATGGGCTTTTCTGCGGGCGGGACGGTAGCCGCTTCCGCAGCCTTTGAATATACATCGGCCAATAGACCGGATTTTTCCGCCCCTATTTATCCTGCGCTGCATGTCGTAAACACCACAAAAGTACCCGACAATGCTCCCCCGCTCTTTGTAGCGGTAGCGAGCGACGATAATTTTGGTTTCCAAAAACAATGCACCGCTTTGTACGATCAGTGGAATGCAGCCGAAAAAAGTATTGAAATGCACATTTATCCGTCTGGTGGACACGGATTTGGGATGCGCAAACAAAATATGCCGACAGATAACTGGATCGAGCGTTTTGGTGAATGGCTTGATACACAAGGCTTTATGCGCGACTACCGCGACCTCAACCACAACGGTAAAAAAGACATTTACGAAGATGCAGCCCAACCGCTTGAAAAACGCGTGGAAGATCTTCTGTCTCAAATGAATTTGGAAGAAAAGGCAGGCATGATGTTTATTAACGGCGCACCTATCAATGTCGATGGCAGCTTACCGTTCAATCCAGATAAAGCAGTAAAAGGTTTTGCCGCATTTAGTCCCGCTGCACTAGACCACATGAACAACCTCAAAATGACCCATTTCAACCTTTGGCAAATTCCCGAAGAACCTGTTATGACCGCAAAATGGTACAATAATCTGCAACAGGCAGCCGCTAAAACCCGCCTTGGTATTCCGGTAACTATCGCAAGTGACCCGCGCAACCATTTTAGCAACAATATTTTTGCTATGGCCGCTAAGAGTTTTTCGATGTGGCCTGAAACACCGGGCTTTGCAGCCATTGGTGATGAAAAATTGATGGAGCGCTTTGCCGATATTGTACGACAGGAATACACGGCCATCGGTATCCGCGAAAGCCTACATCCGCAAATTGACCTTGCTACTGAGCCGCGTTGGCCGCGTATCAGTGGTGCTTTCGGCGAAGATGCTAACCTGACGGCTCGCATGGTAACAGCATATATCAAGGGCTTACAGGGCAATGATATGAAGAACGGTGTGGCTTGTATGACCAAACATTTCCCGGGTGGCGGCCCTCAAAAAGAGGGGCTTGATCCGCATTTTCCTTTCCAAAAGGGGCAGATTTACCCAGGTAAAAATTTCGATTATCACTTAATTCCCTTTGAGGCTGCTTTCAAAGCAGGTACTGCGGCCATTATGCCTTATTATGGCATACCGGTTGGACAAACAGACGAAGAGGTCGCCATGTCGTTCAACAAAAGTATTATTACAAAACTCCTCCGCGAAAAGTATAAATACGACGGGGTGGTTTGTACCGATTGGGGGTTGATCACTGATTTGAAAGCACCTAATTTTACTTGGCCTGCCCGTGCATGGGGCGTGGAAAAATTGAGCGAAAAGGAGCGCGTTAAAAAAGCAATTGAAGCAGGTGTTGACCAGTTTGGTGGCGAAAACTGCCCGCAGCACGTCATGGATTTAGTGAAAGAAGGCGGATTGCAAGAATCGCGCATTGACCAATCTGTGCGCCGTTTGTTGCGCCAAAAATTTCAATTAGGACTTTTTGACGCGCCTTTTGTGGACGAATCAAAGGTAAGAAACATCGTTGGCAACGCAGATTTCCAAAAAGAAGCCGATGCTGCACAACGCCGTTCTATGACGCTTTTGAAAAACACTAAAAATACACTGCCAATTGAAAAAAAGAACTTGAAAATTTTTGTCAAAAATATTGCGCCAGAAGTTGCTGCACTTTACGGTACAGTAGTGACAGATCCCAAACAGGCCGATTTGGCTATTGTACGCCTCAATACTCCATGGGTTGCAGTAGAAACCGATATCCCGATGGCGCAAGGTTTTCACCATGGAGACCTTGATTTTAAAGGAAAAGACCTACAAGAGGTGCTTGATATTTGTAAGGCAGTGCCAACTATCGTGGATATATACCTCGATCGCCCGGCGGTTTTTCCAGAAATCAATGCAGCGGCAAGGGCAGTATTGGCTAATTATGGTGCGAGTGATGCTGCAGTCTTAGACGTAATTTTTGGCAAGGCAAATCCTGAGGGCAAATTACCTTTTGAACTACCTTCGAGTATGGAAGCGGTGCGCAACCAAAAAACAGATGTACCCTACGATTCAAAAGACCCACTGTATAAGTTTGGGTATGGATTGCGTTATGGGAAATGATGGTTCAATTTTGGGATTAAAAACATGAAAATATAACGCATGATATAAGAGCCGTTAGGCTCGGATCATCTTGTAGCCGCGGATTTCAATCCGCCGGACAGATGCACAACAAGTTGATGAGAGCCTTAGGCTCGATACATATTTTTTCAGATGTCCAAGGTATTATATGGTGAAAAAATACGTCTTTGAAGATTTAAAATTACGGAATATGTGCCGAGCCTACGGCTCTCAAATGGTTGCGTAACATTGGGGCGGATTGAAATCCGCCGCTACAACATAGTTCGAGCCTAATGGCTCTTCATTCTACGCCGCTCGGCTCAACCCATACCGTATTGGGCAAATTGGACAGTGCTTTGAATTTTTGTAAAAACTTATTTTACACTGTACCTAGGCCGCGTGGGGTGCTTTGCTCTTTTGAAAAAAGTAAGGCACAATTCCAAGCAATATGACGATCACGGAAGCCGATAGTGGGCTAATCGTAATGTGGCCTTCCGCATTATAGCCATACCAAAAATTACCATCATACAACACCACCACACTATAATAGATCATAGCCAAATTAATGGCCAAAAAAATCAAAGGTGTCACCGGATACCCCCATGCCTTGAACGGGCGCGGCCAGTCGGGGTGCTTCCAACGCATAATATAAATGCCAAATACCGATAACGAAGCAAAAATAGCCAAGGAGAATCCCACAAAATCGAGCAGCGATTTGAAATCAGATAATAACGTAAACAAAACTGTAATACCGCCCATCACCACGGCTGCCAAATAAGGTGAACCATTGGGCCAAGTACGCGATAACGCCTTAAACATAGGATAATCCTTACCCATTACCTCCGCCACCCGCGAGGCCGTTATAATATAGCCATTTAAAGTAGCCAAAAGCGCAAAACTCATCAAGGCCGAAAACCAATCCAGCACCCGAATACCGCCAAAACTACGTTCTCCAAATAATTTATGAACTACGGTATTGCCTACACTAGATCCGCCCAATTTAATTTCCTCCATGCTACACACGTGTAAAAACGTAAAATTGAGGAGTAAATAAATGGCCGTTACCACCACAATGCCCACCAATATAGATAAAGGCAGGTTGCGTTGCGGGTTTTCGATATCGGAGGAAATATACACCGACGAGTTCCAGCCCGTATAGGAAAAATACAAGAGTGCCAAACACGAAAAAAAACTGCCCGAAAACACCTGACTCGTTGTCTGAGCATTGAGGGCAAAGGATACATTTGAGGGTGTATGGTGCGGCAATAACAATGGCAATGAGATAAAAATGCCGATCAATACTAATTTAAATGCCGTAGAAATATTTTGGAATAAACTGCCAACCCGAACGCCAAACAATTGCACCAGCGTAACCACTACAATACTAGCAACGCCAATCCATTTCGTGCCCTGCGAGTCCAACTCTAAGCCAATGATCGGCGCAAAATAATTACCCAGGTTGAGTGCTGAGCCAGCCATAGGTGCAGCAAACCCAACAATCAAAGTACATATACCAGTAGAGAAGCCTAAAGCGGGGTGGTACATCTTGGTTAGGTACTCATATTCTCCACCAGAGCGGGGAAACAAGCCCGTCAGTTCTGCATAGCATAATCCACCGCTTAATGCCACAATGCCGCCAGCCAACCAAAGGATAAGAATAGCACTTCCCGATGGCAAACTATCCACTTGGAAAAATAAAGCGGCAAACACACCTGTACCGATCATATTGGCAATAATAATGGCAGTAGCGGTCTGGAGGGTATATTTTTGATTGGGCATCGTTGTTTTTTATGCAAAGATAGTATTTTTTTGTGCGAGATTACTCGTCGTCAAAACTGGTTCGAGCGTACGAATAAATCCTTAGTTCAAAAAAAAAGTAAAAAAGGGCTGTTTGTTACATTGATTTTTAGGGGTGTTTCAAAAGTTTTTTAAATAATTTTTACCTTTTTTTTCTTAACAAAATGCTAAATTTCAACTTTTTTCATTTTTTTTATACCCATTTTTGGGTACGTTTTTTCAACAAATAGGGGACTTTTATGTGTTTTTTATATTACAATAGTGGCTAAAAAACCGTTCCTTTTTGATTTAATACCGTTTTTTTAAATTTTAAGCATTTTTGTATTTTTCAACAAATTGAAAAAAACGCACTTGCGCAGTTTGTGAAACTTCCGCACTTTTGTAACGTCAATAAGAAATAAGAACACGACGCAGTACGTTTAGAGATGTAAAATGTTGACACACAGATTTGCCACTTTTCATGAGATTATATACGGGAAACCGGCGCGCTGCAAACGAGCAGCGCGCTTTTTTTTTGCCCATATTGAAATTACTGTGTAATATTGCACCGATTTAATTACTCTATGGGAGTAATAAGTACTATTCATTCACGAATCTCAAAACTAGATATATATTAATGGCTTGTTCAGGATGTTCTTGTTCCACCGGGAAAGATAGCGTAGGCGGATGCGGATCAAATGGGGGATGTTCCACGGGTGGTTGTAATAGACACAATACTTTTGATTGGATAACGGCGATGGGGATTTCGGATACGATACCTTTTGATGTGGTAGAAGTTTCTTTTAAAAATGGTTCTCGCAAAGATTTTTTTAAAAATCCTCCATTTACACGTACAACCACTGGCGATTTTGTACTGGTGGAATCCGCTTCGGGTGGTTATGATTTAGGAAAGATTTCGCTTTCTGGCGAATTAGTACGCATGCAAATGAAACGCAAGCGTATTAAAAACGACGCTCGCCTCGGCGCAGTGATCCGTAAAGCGCACGAACGCGATGTAGAACGCCTCGACGAATTGCGCAAAGAAGAGAAAGGTGTTATGGTAAAGGCGCGTACTATTGCCCGTACACTTGATCTGCAAATGAAAGTTTGCGACATCGAATTTCAGGGTGATGGCCGTAAATGCACCTTTTTTTACACTGCAGAAGGCCGCGTAGATTTCCGAGAATTGATCCGGCACTACGCAAAAGAATTTAAGGTAAAAATTGAAATGCGCCAAATTGGTGCCCGGCAGGAATCCGCACGTATCGGCGGACTTGGCAATTGTGGTCGCGAACTGTGTTGCTCTACTTGGCTCTCCGAATTTAAATCGGTAAATACAGCCGCCGCTCGTTACCAAAACCTGGCGATTAATCAAACTAAACTATCGGGTATGTGTGGCCGCCTTAAATGTTGCCTCAACTACGAACTCGATACTTATATAGATGCGTTAGAAGATTTTCCAGATAAAGCAGATAAACTAAAAACAAAAGCAGGATTAGCCGTTTTGATGAAAACCGACGTGTTTAAGCGGCTGATGTTTTATGCTTATATCGACAATAAAATCAAGTTCTATGCGCTCCATGTGGATCAAGTGTGGGATGCGATGGATATGATCAAAAATGGTGATATCCCAAATAGCTTGGATGATATTTTAGCAATGGCGCCACCATCTGGGGTAGAAGAAGTGGAAGAATACGAACCAGACTTCGAAAATGTGGACAATGTGATCCAGCTCCCACTCGAAAAACGCAAGAAAAAGAAGAAAAAGAAGAAAAATGACCGTGGGGATACCGCCGCCGCCGCTGTGGAACGCGCCGAACAGGCCGACCAACAACGTGCAGGCAAAGGTGCTCCACAACAACAACGCCGCGATAACCGACCCAATAATAAAAGTGGTGGCGGAGACCGCCCGCCTCGTCCAGAAAGTGACAACAGGCCACCGCGTCCAGAAGGCGATAACCGCAACCCAAACAAACAAGGTGGTGGTGACCGTCCGCCTCGGCCAGAAGGCAACAACAGGCCGCCGCGTCCAGAAGGCGATAACCGCAACCCGAACAAACCAGGCGGCGGTGACCGTCCGCCTCGACCAGAAGGCAACAACAGGCCACCACGTCCAGAGGGCGATAACCGCAACCCGAACAAA
>JAAFHO010000169.1 GCA_013297575.1 Chitinophagales bacterium | reverse complement strand
CTTGGTAAATACGGTTAATAACCCGACTTTCCTTGCTTACACATTCTCGCCTGTGCAAGGTGCAACTGGATATCAAGTGAGTATTATTTACCCGAGTGGATCCCCTACTCAAACTTTTAAATTGTACGACCCCAATGCCTCCTCTTTTAGTGCTACGGTACTCAATGAGGCTAAAATTGTGCGAATTGCAGCGATGATTGGCGAATGTGTATCTCCAAAATATGCAGAACACGTACCTAATGTTGTTCTCATTATTGTTGATTTGGTTGGTGGATACACCCCAGCAGCACCATTGGGTAGCATGAGGTGTATTTATCCGGTTCTTAATCCGAGACAATTTCTTTCTTGTCCAATTCCTAATACTGTAGATCGAACATACTATGTCACTTTTCAGGAGGGTGGCACATTGATGGTTTTTAAATTGAAAACTATGCCACCAGTAATAGAAGATGGAAATCCAAGAATACATGTTAGCGACTGCTCTAATAACCCAGACTGGAAATATTCAGATCAATGTACCCCTATTCCGTCTAACGCCATTAATTTATGTAATGATTCTCACTATACTCAAATTACCAAAGGACCAGACAATAATCCAAATCAAATCATTATAAAAATAAAAGCAGACCCAGGTATATCTCTAACATTCTCAAGAGAGGATAATTCCCAATCAGTAATTACTAATTTTACGATATATAATATTAATGAAGGCGCGCAAATAAAGTATAACAGCGACAACCAAACAACCCAATCTTCCAACGAATACAAGGTCACGCCCAATCCATTCAGCGACCACTTGAACATTACGATAGATACCCCAGAAAAGGGTGAAGTAGTCGTAAATCTATTCGATGTAACGGGTAGTCTTCGTAAAACGGTAACGCTACCAGCCAATGAATTGGACAACCAAAATTATACCATCGCTACATCCGATCTGTTGGCGGGTATGTATATTATGCAAGTACGTACATCAGCGGGTGTTCAACAGGTATCCAAGGTGTTTAAACTTTGATACATACCTACGTAAGGAGAACAGTCTTGGGAAAAATGAGGCACAAGACATACTGTATTTTTTACAGGTAAATGTGTACTCATTTTTCCTTTCCTATAAAAAATAACAATTGAAATACATTTTAATACCAGAGTAAAAGCAACCCAATACCTATTCATTTACAGCTCCTACAAACAAAATGATATGACCACGATCATGGGTAATTGAAGTGTTTAAAAGCATCATTTATCCTTTCTATAAACAATTGCTAAGCACGCATACAGTAGCCTATACTGTATGCGTTTTTTGTTTTTAAATAAATGTAAATCAATTTTTTATACATTTTTATTTTTTATAAAAAAACTTCCTTTGCAGGGAACCTACTCAAAAATATGTTATCCCAATGCGTATAAAAACGCTATTTTAACCCTATTTTAGATCAATTTGCTTCATTTTGATTAAAAATAGTGTTATTATTCGGCTTTTCACCCCAAAAATCGCTATAAATTGCTCAAAAAGATGTTATTCCATAGGCTTTACCCTACCTCTATCTTTGTTGTATAATTCAATGGAAATATTGATTTACAATATATTTTTTCACAATTAATTTTATTCAACATGAAACAAGTTTTTAGTTTATTGGGGGGCGTTTCCCTCCTGCTATGCCTATGTCTTTTCGCGTGCCAAAAGACAAACGATGTACCTGCAACCGATACCCCAAGTGTATCCAACGAGGCTGTAGAGCGCGGTATTCAACAACCAGCCCCCATTTGCAACTGTGGTGCTACGGTAAAATTGCAAGCACATCCACCTTTTTCCTTTCCAGTAGGAGCGAAGGTGCTGATTTTCAAACGCAATAATTGCGCGGATCCAATCTGCACATTTAATCCAATACCTGTATTGACTTTGACGGGCACAACACCAAAGTCAATACCTAATGTGGGTTGTAACACTTGTTATACCGCAGTAGGAAATTATCCGAATGTAATTCCCGTTGATGTAGTTGTGACCAATATCAATGGTGCAGTGGTTGTAGGAACCGTTTCAGATAGTGGAAATATTTGCAACGGAGTTTCGAGTCTTGGATTTAGTGCTTCGGGTACTTGTGAAGCGAACTAGCCCATCTTCTTCGCATTTTTATTAATCAGACTAGTTTTGGCATCTTTTTGCCAAAACTAGTCCATGAAACTTATTAAGATGGAAATTTTTTGTGCTATAAACAATTGAACGCGAGTCTGTACACAAAAATGGTACAACTCTAGCAACAGCCCAATAGCCTAATTTCTACTCACAATTCACAAAATTAAATTTTTAAAAACATGAAAAATTTTAAATTACTAACCCTTATATTGGTTCATTTTTTTGCAATCTTGCAAGGTGTACATTCACAGGTAGTGGTAACCTCCGCTAACCCAGGCACTTGGAGTTTAGCTAACGTAGCAGGTTTTAACGCTCAAGCACCAACAGCAGCATTTCTTAATGGTTTAAACTATAATTTAATCCCCATAGCGTACTCAGGTAATTGTAGTAATATTAATAATACGCCTGCTGCCCAAATGACTGTTCCTTTACCATTTCCAGTAGTATGTGGAGCAGGAAACCAAACACGATATTACAGAACCACATTTAACTTAGATAACAATCCAGAGAGATATAATATTACTGCTAGAATAAGAGCAGATGATGCTTTTAGGGTGTTCATCAATGGTACCCAAGTAGCGCCTAGCGCACTTACATTAAACTGTACTGGCAATCTTACCCAATTAAATGGCAATAATTGGAATACTATTTTTACCCTCCCTAGTTTCTGTTCTTCACTGATGGCTGGACAAAATACACTTATTATTGAAGTGCCAAATTGTCAAACTATTTCATATCTATCTGCATTATTCACATTTAATCCATTACCCGCACTGCCCAGTGGTAATCAAATAAATTTTTCTACTGTTCAGGGGAGTGGTGGCTATCAAGCCAGTCTATGGGGGGTTAATCCCAAATCGATGAAAACACTAGGGTATTCAAGCAATATTTGGACTGGTAATTGGACTATTGAATCTTCTAATTCACCCAGTGGTCCATGGACACCATTTACCACTAACGTTGAAAATACCTCTAGCCAAATATCTCCTTGGCTACCAGCATTGTTTTTGTACGGAAAGTATTATAGAGTGACTTATCAGATTACAACTATCTGTGGGGACTTTTCTGCTAATTCTGTTTATACATTTTTTGTCAACTGCCAAGGATGCTTGACAAATGGTGGAATAATAGAAGAATTTATTCCAAATCCGTCTTCTGAACTACAAGAAGATATAGCATATGAGCATAGCGAAATTATGGAAAGAGATGCAAATGAAACACAAACTCCAATTAGTGAATTTATAAACTACAACACCCTTGATTCCGTAAGCCAGAATGTGATGGGTGGCGCGATAGAGGTTTTCCAAAAGGTGTACATTGACCAATCTGCAAATTTACTAAACCTTACCTTAAATGAAGGTAATAGCAACGGCACGTATGTAGAAATCTATTCTATTCTAGGAAAAATGATTTGGGCTGGAGAGGTGCAACAACAGGTCTCTTTGGATATATCTGACTGGGTAAATGGTATTTATATTATTCATGCCAAAAACGGAAGATACCAAACAACGAAACCTAAAAAAGTTCTAGTTTGCCGGACCGAATAAACGCCAATAAAAACGCAAATTAGTCCAAAACAACCCGACCCGTCACTACAAAAAAACGTAGTAACAGGTCGGGTTTTCCCATTACAAAGAAATAATATTAGCAAACAACCGATAAGCCCCCGGCACACCTGCTGGCAATTCCCTAAAGAACGACAAAGCAGTATAAACAAAAACACCTTTGCCGTAATTGGCCACCAAAAGGCTTCCATCCGCAGGTGCTTCATTGGGGTCGTTGCAAGAAAGCGGTGCTACAAACGACTTGTCCCATTCGGAAGGAAAATACAATCCGCGTTCTTGTACCCACCCTTTAAAATCTGTTTCGGTCAGTTTGTTGGGTGTATTCAATACGGCGTGGTCGGGTTGCAAGAAGCGCATTTCTGCCGTTTCGTCCGTTACGCGTGTACGCGAAATTTTGAGCGACAACGGAGATAGTTTTTCCGTAGTATAATCAAAGTTATTATTGTATTGGGTCACTAATGTACCGCCTTGATTCACATATTCAAATAGATCGGTATTGTGCAACGCGAGTGCTTGCTTGGTATTATAAGCGCGTATGCCCACCACAATGGCATCAAACTGGGTAAGTTTATCGATGACTAAGTCCTTGTCTTCCAATAGCGTCACTTGGCAACCCATAAGGCGCAGCGCATCCGGTATTTCGTCGCCTGCACCCATATAGTAACCGATCTTTTTGGCACTCACTTGCAAAGACAAGCAAGAAGCCTTTACTTGTGCTGGTAGCAACACGTTTTGCGTAGGAATATGCTCGTATTCAATAGGAATCAAGCGCATATTATACGTTCGGCCATCAATGGTCAATACCGCTCCGAGGTTTATTTCCCCCGAAGTAGCCGTGGTGGATACGTTAAAAGTGAGCATTTTTTCTTCGCCTTTGCGTGCTATAAAAAAGTGGTCATCTCCTGTGGCCGTCCAGCCTTGAGGAAAACTGAGGTCGGCCATACCCGTTACACTATCGCGCATGGCTTTTACACGAACCGTAACCTGTTGGCTGGGCGATGTGAACAAATAAGAACTTTGCGTAAATTCCACTACTGCTGGCGGTAGGATATCAAATGGCTTCCACACCTCGCCTTTGGCCGATTCTTCCACTTTATAGGCCACATCTGTCATGTATTCGATCGGTATGCCATTTACCAAAAATGACCAGCGTACCTTGGCGTAGCGCGGTGTTTCGGGCATATTGCGCATGAGTTGATCTTCTACGGTGTACATGCCCGTGGAGAATGGTTTTTGTAGCCAATAGGGCGAAGTAAAGGGCGCATTGGTGGGAATGGTTACTTTTTTAGTATAGGCAAAATCGGCATTATCGGCCAAAACAAAGTTCATCGTGGTATCAAACAAGGCGGGTTGAATGGAAATGCCAGTCAGTACCAATTTGATATTAGCGCGTTGTATGGCTTCCAATTGCAGGGTTGACAGTGCGCCTGGCGTGCCTGTTGGGTTGTCGGCTACCGCTTCAAGGTAGAGCCCCATACAGCTTTTAATAACTTGTTTGATCTCGTTGAGTTTGGTGGTGCGCCAGCGGCCATTGGGCAAAGCCTCGATCATTGCCATCGCTTTGAGCAAATCGGGGATAGAAGCGGCGGCATTGTCGGAGCGGTAGTTTTGGTCAATTTTGGTGAGTAATTTACCAATTTTTTCACCACCTTCTACCCGTGTCCAAGTGGTATTGATGCCATCGAACATATCGGAATTGGTGGATTTTTCGCCTTTAACCAAATCGAAATAATCGATACTGCTACCACGGCGCGACATATCGCCAAAGCCTTGGCAACGGTGCATAGAGCGGGCCTCTGCGGATATTTCGCTATTGCTTTTTCCTTTCAACGGCAGGTAAACGCCTAAGTCGATGGAGAGCATATTGGTTTTATCGGCCTTTTCAAATTTTTCGCGGCTACCATAAAACCACCAAGAGGTGTTAAAAAACACACGTTTGGGTTGCCAAGGTTTTACAAATGCCAATTGTTCTGTAAACACATCGCTTTTTCCTGCCAAATCGTAGGCTTCCAGCGACATCATAGCAGAAGTGGTGTGGTGGCCGTGGTTGGGAAATTTTTTATCGTGGTGAAACCGGTTCACCACCACATCCGGTTGAAGATCGCGGATGGCCCAAATCACATCGGAAAGCACGCCATTACGATCCCAAATTGTGGTAGTTTCCTCTGGGTTTTTAGAATAACCAAAATCATTGGCGCGGCTAAACCGCTGTTTACCACCGTCGATAGAGCGGGCGGCCAAGAGTTCTTCGGTACGTAAAACGCCTAGTAATTCGCGCAGTTCGGGGCCGATCAGGTTTTGCCCTCCATCACCACGGGTGAGCGAAAGATAGGTCACGTCAAATAACTTATAGTTGGCGCAATAACTGATAAAGCGCTGGTTCTCATCGTCGGGATGGGCCGCCATATACAATACCGAACCTAATACGTTTAGTTTTTTGATGGACTGGTGTATATCGGCGGGTGTCGGTTTGGCGGGCTTTTGGCCAAAGAGGGCGAGGGGGAGGAATAAAAGGAGTGCGAATATTTTGTACATTACTTGAATGATTTTATATGAAATCTTTTTGAATATCGTGCTTTATTGGAACAAAAAACTTGCAGTTGCTACCGCAACACTACTTCCCGTATAAACCGCGCACTTTCCCGTTCTACACCTTGCCAATCATCCGATGTGAGCGATGAAGACATGACATGATCGTGTGCATTCGGGAAATTTACTTCGCGTTTCTGATCGACTGGTGTACCCAATTGTCCATACATCTTGCGCATAGCGGCAACAGAGACTACTTTGTCTTGTTTTTCTTCATTTTCGTAGTAATAACCTAAGAAAAAAGGACATTTTACCTTTGCAAATGTTGCAGGCTGCATAAACGTTTCGATAAAAACAGCAAACTGCACGATACCCTCGAAGCATTGGTGATTGGTCCAATAATTGGCCATAATTGGTTTTTTAAACGGCCAATCATTGTGGTCTCCGCCGCGCAGTTTACGTGCTATCTGAATACCCCAAGGCCCTGCCAGTATCCCAGAAGTACCCGAAGCCAACCGAATACAGGGCGACCAAGTGACCACGGCTTTAATTTCGGGGTGCCTTGATGCCAACAAAATGCTTAATGCCCCGCCAGCAGAAGTGGCTAGAATGATAACTGAATCGCCCAGTTGTTTGGCAATATGATAGGCCCGTTCTGCCGATTCGATATAAGAATCTGTGGTGAGTTCCTTGAAATTGCCCTCACCTTCCTGTACGCCATGCTCGTCCATACGCGCGAGAAAAAGGTTGCAGCCAAATGTTTTAGCCAAGTTTTCGTGCACGGGTGCGCCTTCTTCGCGGCTGGCACCAAACCCGTGGATATACATCATTGCAATCTTGGTTTTTTCTTTTTTACTGGTATCTGCCCAAACAATTTTGGCCTCACAGCCGGGCTTAATACCGGGTTCAATTGCTTCCGAAGCACATAGATCTGCTTCCAATGCCGTTAAAGAACTTGCATTTTGGTAGGTAGGCAATACCAACGTGGGCGGTGCAGGACGAGGCCCCATGTAATAAGTAACGATACCAATAAGGAATAGTGTGCCGATTACTTTTAGGCTATTGATTAGAAATTTTTTCATGTATAAAAAGGTAAGTGCCTAACGCAACCAAAATACCATTAAGCCAATAATTAAGATAAAGATAAACCACGCCCAAAGGCTCAAACTATTTTCGCGCCATACATTAAACATGGCTTCCATAGCATTGTGCCAGTCTATATCGCCGTGTTTGCCACGTGCAACGCCGTCGCGCACCAGCATAAAATAACGCCGTTGTCCTTTGCGCGCTTGATCGCCGTGTTTGGACAGGATGAGGAAATCGTTGTTGAGGTAGCGCAACTCAAACAGTTCGCTCCGACCACTAATTTCCATAATCATGGAATTGGAACCACTGAGTTGTTTCCAAGTTCCTTTGAAAATATTCCCATCCACCACCATCATGTATTCGCCTCCGGTATTAAAAATATGGAGAAAAACTTCGTGGAACGCCTCATCATCGCGTACTTCGCGCCAGCGTTTGTCCACCCAAAAATTTGTCTCGCTCAAGTCCTCGCCATAGGGCGCAACTTTGGGGATAATAAAATCCAAATGTTCGTCAAATGTACCCAAGTCACCCGGTAAGGATGGACTAAATACTTTTGAAATATCATTGCCAATTTGTTCGAGTAATGAAGCCATATTGGGACAAAGGTAACAGGTCGCTCAAAAAATTAGGAAATCTTTAAGGGTAAATAATAAAATGAAATAATTCAAGCAGCGTTTTGATGGACATAAAGCCGCTGAATGCGCACCCCCCAGCCCTGCCCGAATGACTATTTCAAGTTCCTAAACAAGTAATTATCAAGTATGTTGTCAAAATAATTTGGTATTTAAAACTTGCCATAAACAGGTACAAGTATTTCATTACCAATCATTTGAAACGTAAGTACATTGCATCAAAAATGAAAAAAATAACCATTATCATTCCTTTAATCGCCTTGCTTTTAACAGGATGTTTTACCACCAAGTCAACGCCAAAGCGCCCGTCCACCTCCTCCAACTCCTCCACCCCCAGTATGCGGTTTCGGTACGGTGTAGTAGATGATGCCGAAAAATTTTTGGGTAGTCCGTATCTCTATGCCGGTCGCGACCCCAAAACGGGTTTCGATTGCTCAGGATTTACTTCTTATGTATTAGGCCGCAATAATGTAAAGGTATCACCTGCATCTGCGGCACAAAGCAAAGAAGGCAAAGCCATTGATTTGGACAAAGTATTGCCTGGCGATTTGGTGTTTTTTAGCCAAGATGGCAGCAAAGTATCCCATGTTGCCTTGGTGGTATCGCGGGGCAAAGACGGCATTGTTTGTATCCACAGCACCACTTCGCGCGGGGTAATTATGGAAAATGTATCCACCTCATCGTATTGGAAAACCAAAATCTTGTTTGCACGCGATGTTATTGGCCCCACAAGGTAGATACTTAACTCTTGAGCAGGGCCATCAAATCATCCGCAGTGAGTTTTGCGCTGGCTCCTGTTCCGCTCAGTAAAGAATCGGCTAAGTCGCGTTTGCGCTCGTGCAATTGGATAATTTTTTCTTCGATGGTATTTTCAGCCACAAAGCGATAGACTGTAACGGGTTTCAATTGGCCAATACGGTGGGCGCGGTCGGTGGCTTGGTCTTCCACGGCAGGATTCCACCAAGGATCCATGTGTATCACGTAATCGGCATTGGTGAGGTTGAGGCCCGTACCACCCGCTTTTAGGCTAATTAGGAAAATATCGCCTTCTCCGTTTTGGAAAGCATCAATACTTTTTTGACGTTTGGCGGAAGGTGTTTGCCCATCGAGGTATTGGTATTTGACATTTTGCTTTTTCAATACCTTTTCCAAAATAGCCAAATGCGTTACAAACTGGCTAAAAACTAAGGCTTTATGGCCATTTTCAATCAATTCGGATACAATTTCTCCAAAAAGCCGTTCTTTAGCACTTTCTATAATACTCGCATTTGCATCGGCCAATTGAGGGTGGCAGGCAGCGCGGCGCAGTTTCATAATTTCGGCAAGGATACGCAAGTGTTTTTCACCACCACCGGCATCATCATCGCCATTTTCTAATGCTTC
>JAAFHO010000168.1 GCA_013297575.1 Chitinophagales bacterium | reverse complement strand
ATTTTTTGTCCTTGGTGGTATCAATATGTTTATCGTTTACCACCGCTTCTGCAGCCACCATATTTTCGATACCTTTGAGTAGGGCATCGGCATTAAACGAAATGCTGTTAATGCCCTGATTGACTAGAAACTGCGCAAATTCGGGCATATCACTGGGTGCTTGGCCACATAGACCAATTTTGATTCCTTTTTTGCGCGCAACACGGATAGCGGTAGTGATGAGTTGCATCACAGCGGGATCTTTCTCGTTAAATAGATCACTCACCAGTGCAGAATCGCGATCTAGTCCAAGGGTGAGCTGGGTTAAGTCGTTGCTGCCAATTGAAAAGCCATTAAAAATTTCGGCAAATGCTTCGGCCATCAATACGTTACTCGGAATTTCGACCATCATATATATTTCAAGGCCGTTTTCACCCTGTACCAACCCAAATTCGCGCATTGTTTTTATGACCAATTTTCCTTCATCCACAGTACGACAAAAGGGAATCATTAATTTTACGTTTGTGAATCCCAGTTCTTCGCGCACCATTTTCATGGCCTTACATTCCAACGCAAAACCGTCTTTGTACAGCGGCGAGTAATACCGCGATGCACCTCTGAAACCGATCATTGGATTTTCTTCATTCGGCTCAAATTGCGCACCTCCGATAAGGCTGGCGTATTCATTACTTTTAAAATCGCTCATCCGCACAATGACATCTTTTGGGTAAAATGCTGCCGCAATGGTAGCTACACCCTGAGCAAGTCTATCTACAAAAAATACTTCTTTATCGGGGTAATGCCGTGTAAGTTGTATAATTTGCTGCTGGGCTGTTTTGTCTTTTAATTGATCAAAACGCGTCAAAGCCAACGGGTGTATCTGAATATGATGCGTAATCATAAACTCCATACGCAATAACCCTACACCACTATTAGGCAAAAACGACTGCTGAAAAGCCAAAGAAGGATCACCGAGAATGAGCATCGCAGCCGTTTGGGGCATTTTTAGGTGAGATATGTCTTTTTCATTTATAGTCCATTCTGCTTCACCTGCATATATAAATCCAGTTTTACCCTCCGAGCAGGAAATAGTGACGACCTCCCCATCATGGATCTTATCGGTCGCATTGCCTGTACCAACTACTGCAACAGTACCCAATTCTCGAGCCACAATAGCCGCGTGACTGGTACGTCCGCCCTTGTTTGTGACAATAGCCGCCGCCCGTTTCATGATCGGATCCCAATCTGGATTAGTAATATCGGTCACCAATACTTCACCATCTTGCAATAAATTTGCATCCTTGGGAGAGCGCAACAAGCGGGCTTTTCCGGCAGCAATTTTTTCGCCAAGCGCAATACCTTCGGCGAGTTTTGCTCCTTTCGATTGAATAGTATAAGTACGAATGGTAGTAGCGCGCTCCTTTTTTTCTTTGGAATGCACTGTTTCTGGGCGTGCCTGTACAATGTACATTTTGTTGGTAAGGCCGTCTTTTGCCCATTCGATATCCATTGGTTTTTGGTAGTGTTCTTCTATCTGAGCGCACCACTGTCCAAGCAATAGCACATCCGTGTCGGAGATCGAATACAAATCACTTTTATCCGGCTTTGTGGGCTGATTATCAACAGGTTCTCCAGTTTTTGCCACATCGGCATACACCATAGTCCATTCTTTTTCGCCTATTTTTTTTTGAAAAATTGGATTGAACGACGTGCCAATATGCTCTTTAAACAGAATAAATTCATCAGGTGTAGAGCGTCCCTGCACAATATTTTCTCCTAGTCCAAATATACTATTGATAACAATAACTTTATCAAAACCAGTATCGGGATCAAGGGTAAAAGCCACACCCGAAGCCGACAAATCGGAACGCACCATTTTTTGTACCCCAACCGAAATGGCTACATCTGCATTACCAAATCCTTGATCTTCCCGGTATTTGATGGATCTATCGGTGAAAAGGGACATATAACAACGGTGTACTGTTTTTATCAGCGTATCGTCTCCTTCAATATTTAGAAAGCTTTCTAATTGCCCAGCGAAACTAGCCGATGGCAAATCTTCCGCCGTTGCGCTACTGCGCACGGCCAATGAAATAGCCGCACCTTCCTCTTCCGCCAAATCCTTGTACGCTTGTTTAATTGCTGTGGTGATCGTTTCTGGCAGTGTTGCATTTTGGATTAAATCCCGCGCTTGCTGCCCAATATCGTTCAGGTTGGAAAAATTGAGTTTATCCAATTTTGCAACAATGGCCTCTAACTTTTCGTGCAAGTTATTCTCTTTCAGAAATAGTCGATAACCGTCGGCTGTAATAGCAAAACCATTGGGTACTAATATTCCTTTGGAGGTTAACTGAGAGAACATTTCGCCTAGGGAAGCATTTTTACCCCCAACTGTTGGCAAATCTTTAATTGATATTTCAGAGAATTTTTTTATGTACATACGCCTGATTTAATTTTATTTGAACGACACAAAATTGCTCTAATCGAACAAAATTGGACATGATGGATATTGTCTATAAAATTGATGATTATCAAGCATTAGATCAATCGCATCATTCATCCATAGTGCAGAAATACATTGCCCAAATCCAAATCACATATACGATAGTTATATATTTTGCATATTTTGTTTAATATTTTATAATAAAAAATAAAAAAAAATTAAACAAAATGTGAACTAAAATCAGCGCAGCCTGTTTAGGTTTTTGTTGTATTTTCAACGTTTAACCAATCTGTATTTTATGGAATTCTTCATTTCACACACATCATTACTCTTTGCCGGCCTTTCTGCCAACGATTATGTTGGTTTTACTTTCTTTATTGGCTACATGGCAATGTTTGCGGCATCGGTATTTTTCTTTTTCGAACGCCAACAGGTGGAAGGAAAATGGAAAACATCGTTGCTCATCGCTGGTTTGATCACCATGATCGCGTCTGTACACTATTATTACATGCGCGACATTTGGTTGACAACTGGACAATCTCCTACCCAATTCCGCTATATTGACTGGATCCTTACCGTTCCATTGATGTGCGTGGAGTTTTATCTTATTTTAAAGGCGTTTGGTGCAAAAATCGATTTGCTTTGGAAAATGATCGCGTACTCTTTACTCATGTTGATCGCTGGTTACCTTGGCGAAACAGCGTTCCGTGCAAACAGTGTATTGTGGGGTATTATCTCTACAGTAGGTTATGCAGGTATCGTTTATGAAGTATGGTTTGGCTCTGCTCGTCGTTTGGCTGGCAATTCTAATGACCCAAATTTATTGGCAGCATTCAAGGCTCTTGGTTGGTTTGTATTGGTTGGTTGGGCGATTTATCCAATTGGCTATATGGCTATCGAGACCGATGGTTGGTTGCGCAATGTAATTGAGGTACGCAATTTGGACTTGATTTACAATATCGGTGATGCTGTAAACAAGATCGGTTTTGGTTTAGTGATTTATAGCCTTGCTATCAAATCTTCTTCACGCAACGCTTAAGATTGTATAAAAAATGATTACACTAGGGCTAATAGCAATGTATTTGTTATTAGCCCTTTTTTGAAACTAGAAAACAAGAACTTATCTAACGACTTTCATTCTTTATTTGGCCAACTTTAACTTTATGCACGATGATTGATATTCGCAACAACAATCTATATGTACCGATTATTGCTATTACACTGGCTTTTGGGATATTGGGCTGGTGGCAATTTGATGTATTGCGACTCTTAGAATATCCATTACTAGTAACTTTAGTATTGCTGGTAGGATTACCTCATGGTGCCACCGATTTTTTATTGTTTCAACGTATTATTGGTGTACAACTGACAAGAAATCAGGTTTTTCGTTTTTTTATTTATTATCTAGGTGCTGTTTTGGGTTATTTATTGGTGTGGTTGTTTTTTCCAGTACTTGCCTTGATCTTGTTTTTAGGTTTCTCAGCCTATCATTTTGGCCAGTCCAATTGGCACTATTTAAAAGCACCTCGTTGGTTATCCAGTATAGTATATATGGTTTGGGGTGCGTTTGCATTAGGTGGCGCGATACTTTGGCATTGGGAGGAGAGTAGTATCGTGATTCATCAACTTATTGGTTCTAATATGCCAGCATGGTCGGCTGTTACGATGGGTACAATCCAATGGGTACTACTCCTGATTACATTTTTACTTACTATATCGCTACGGTTACTATCCAATATTGGTCATCACAATTTGGTACGCGAAGTACTTAACTTGGGCGTATTGGCATTTATGCTGTATTTTACACCACTTTTAGTCGGTTTTACGCTGTATTTTACGCTTTGGCATTCTTTGGAATCGATGCTCAATCAGGTAAAATTCTTTAAGGGCAAGTGGCCTTCTTTTACGTTAGTACAATACTACCGCCAAGCAACCCCTTATACGGTATTGGCTGTAATAGGTTTGATCGGTTTGATCGGTTGCCATTCTTTACTCTTTACAAATGTATCTTTGATCAGTATTTTTCTTATTTTTATCAGTTGTGTTACTTTACCTCATTTGTTTTTGATTGAGGAGAGTTTTAAGTAAATTTAGTAAAATTGATTTTATTAATTCATTTCAACAGCACAAAGTACTTCAGTATTACCCCATTAACATTTCCCCTTTTACGACCCGGATTATTTTCTATCTATTTGATATTCAATTATTTATACAAATTAAAATCCTTTAGTCTTTCTGTCTATTTAGTAGTATTTAGGTTAATTTTGGAAAAATCTCTTCAAAAAGTAACGATATTTCCAAAATTGACCTTAATTTTGGAGGAATATTTGTAAAAATCATAGATATTTCCAAAATTAAGTAAAAATGGTTATCGGAAGGGAACAAGAACAAGCGGCATTTAAAAAATGGATGCAGTCCACACAGGCGGAATTTGCCGTTATTTATGGCCGCAGACGGGTTGGCAAAACCCATTTAGTGCAGGAGTATTTTGGGGAGCATATTGTGTTTAGTTTTACGGGGTCTTATGAAACAGATACGGCTATTCAACTCAATAATTTTTATGTAGAATTGAAGCGCACTTGGGCAATGGCAGAAACAGCAAAAGCACCCAAAAATTGGTCGGAAGCCTTTCATTTACTGACGGATTACCTTTTGACTTTTAAGCAAAAATCGGAAAAAATTGTAGTTTTTTTGGATGAATTACCTTGGCTCGACCGTACTGGAGCAGGTTTTATTTCGGCTTTATCCTATTTTTGGAATCAGCATGGCGCACGCATGAATAACTTGATTTTGATTACATGTGGATCCACGGCTTCTTGGATTTTGCGAAAATTGCTGAACGACAAGGGCGGCTTGCACAACCGTGTAACAAAACGCATGGAGTTAAGACCCTTTACCTTAAAGGAAACAGAGGCGTTTTGCCAGCATAAAAATCTAAAATTTACGCAATATCAAATAACACAATTGTACATGATTATGGGCGGCGTACCCTTTTATTGGCAAGCCGTTGAGCAAGGTAAAAGCGTTCCACAAGTTATTGACCAATTGTGTTTTGAGCAAAACGGCTTATTAGCGAATGAGTTTAAATCACTTTTTCAATCGTTGTTTAAAAATGCAGAAAATCATATCAGCGTAATTGAAGCATTGGCGCAATCTCCTTATGGATTGACCCGCAACCAATTACTAGAACAGTTAAAAATATCGAATGGCGGGTCATTTGTTCGGGTTGTGGAGCAATTGACCGATTGCGGTTTTGTCAAAGCCTTAGCCCCCTTTGGTAAAAAAACGAAAGAAACCGTTTTTAGGATCATTGATTTTTACAGCATTTTTTATATCAAATTTATCAGAGGTAATGTGAGCAATCGCACGAATGTTTGGCAAAATCTTTCAAATAGTGCTGCATATTTATCATGGACAGGCTATGCTTTTGAAAATATATGCCTAACCCACCTCCAATCCATTCACGAAGTGCTTGGTATTAGCGGTATTTACACCCACGTATCCTCTTACAATTTCAAAGGGGATGATGTGCTATCAGGCATTCAAATTGACTTAATTATTGATCGAAATGACGGTATTATCAACCTGTGTGAAGCCAAATTTACAAATAAAGAATTTACACTAACCAAAGATTATACTACAGATTTGAGAAGGAAACGCACCGTTTTTCAAGCAATAACCAAAACAAAAAAAATGGTCACGACTGTTCTTTTGACAACTTATCCCGCCATGCAAAATACCTACTATAATGAAGAAGTGTATGCTGAAGTGAGTTTGGATAGGTTATTTTGAGTATTTGGACACAATTAATTAGTATTTTGAACTTAGCCTTTCTCGCCTATACTTCATTCCAACATTTGCTTTGAATATTTCCATCATATCAACGATTGTTTTAAATACGCTCCCGTCAAGGAATGCTCCGCTTTGATAATGGCTTCTGGTGTGCCTTCAAACACCATATGCCCGCCATTTTTACCGCCTTCGGGGCCAATATCAATGATCCAATCGGCATTTTTGATAATATCGAGGTTGTGTTCTATCACAATTACGGTATTACCTTTGTCCACCAGCATATTCATAATACTGATAATTTTTTCTATATCCGACATGTGTAACCCTGTTGTGGGTTCGTCCATGACGTAAATACTGCCTTTTTTGTGGAGTTCCTTGGCCAGTTTGATGCGTTGGCACTCGCCGCCCGACAAGGTACTTAGGGGTTGCCCAAGTGTGATATAGCCAATGCCTACATCCACCAAACTTTGCAATGTTTTTTGCAGGCTTGGTGATTTAAAAAACATTAAAGCTTCGGCAAAAGTCATGTTCAAAACCTCATTAATGTCTTTTCCTTCCAATTTATAACTAAGCGTTTGGTCTGTAAAACGCTTGCCTTCGCATATTTCGCAAGTGGACCGCACGCTGTCGAGGTAGGCTAAATCGGTGGAAACAAAACCCAATCCTTGACAATTGGAGCAAGCACCACCGCTTTTTGAATTTGGGCTAAAAAACGCAGGCAGCACGTTATTTTGTTTGGCAAAAAGCGTTCTGATTTCGTCCATCATACCTGTATAAGTGGCTGAATTGGAACGTACATTGCCACTTACAGCATCTTGATTGATGACAATGGCTTCTGGATAGGCTTTGACAAATGCTTTGTTGATAAGGCTACTTTTGCCCGAACCCGCTACGCCTGTTACAACGGTCAGTACATTTTTAGGTATTTCAACCGTTACATTTTTAAGGTTATTGTGCGAAATATTGGACAATTTATAAGTACCGTTTGACTTGCGGTAGTCTTTTTTAAGTTCAAATTTGTGGTTGAGAAACTGCCCAGTCAGTGTATTGCTTGTCAATAAATTGCTCAAACTGCCTTGATACACAATTTCACCGCCATTTTTGCCCGCATGAGGCCCGATATCGACAATATTATCGGCTATTTTTATCACATCGGGGTCGTGTTCTACGACCAAAATGGTATTGCCTTTGTCCCGCAATTGTCTGAGCAGCGTGTTCAAGCGTGCTACATCTCGTGGGTGCAAACCAATACTCGGTTCATCGAAAATATAAATCATATTGGTGAGGCTACTGTTCAAGTATTTCACCATTTTGACACGTTGCGACTCGCCACCCGAAAGCGTTGTGGTTTCTCTGTTCAAACTGATATAGTTCAATCCCATCGAAATAAGATGCTCCAATTGTATGGAAATGGTTTTGGTAATGACTTGGGCATTTTTATCGTCAATGGCATCAATCACTTCTTTGAGTTTTGAGACTTCCATGGCCGTCATTTCGGCAATATTGTAGCCGCCGATTTTACTACTCAAAACCGTCGGATTGAGCCTTGCCCCGTTGCAACTCTGGCAAATACCTTGCGTCAAATTTTTGGCAATTTTGGCTTTGGCACTTTCAGAAATATCTTTACCAATATACCTTCGTTTAAATTTTTCTATCACACCTTCAAAAGTGATATTGATGCCCGCAGCCCCGGCAAATTCCATTTTTATTTTAACGCCACCATTGCCATTCAGCAATAAATTCCATTCGTCGGCATCATAATCTGCTAGTTTTTTATCCAAATCAAAGTATTTTGGAAAAGTCAAGATGTTCCAATCCATTGAATCTACTTTAAAAATAGGCAATAAAATCGCCCCTTCATTCAGCGATTTTGACCTATCAAAAATAGTATCTAAATCAACCACCGTACTGATGCCAATGCCCTCACATTCGGGACACATACCATTGGCATCGTTGAAAGAAAAAATATACGCTCCGCCAACATGCGGCGTGCCAAATTTTGAAAACAGAAGCCGTAAAGTGCTGTAAATATCTGTAATTGTCCCCAAGGTAGAACGTGAATTGCCGCCCAATCTTTTCTGGTCAACTACAATAGAAACCGATAGATTTTCAAGCACATCTGCATCAGGTTTGCTGTATTTTGGTAAAAAACCACGAATAAATGCGGAATACGTTTCATTCATTTGCCGTTGCGTTTCCGTAGCAATGGTATCAAAAACCAAAGAAGATTTGCCTGAACCTGAAACGCCCGTAAAAACAGTGATTTTATTGCGGGGAATTTCAAGCGAAATATTTTTTAAATTGTTTTGTCTTGCGCCCTTAATGATAATATTGTCTTGAACCATTGAGTGATTTTTTTAATTGAAAGGCAAAAGTAAGTTGTTTTTTTATTTTAAACAAATTGTTTTTAAAGAAAAAAAAAGCGCATTTATCCCCGCTCGGCATTAACGTTTTTTTTTAACGCCCAAACGATTGATTATCTATTTGACAATCAATCGTTTGCGAGTTTTTACTTTTCAGAATTTTAGTTAATATCTATCCCAAAACGCAGGTGGCTCAATGCCCAATGCACGCAAATAAACCGTACCTTGTGCACGATGATGGATTTCATTGTCAATATAATACATAATGCTATCAAAATTGGTATTTTCATATTGCCCAAAAGCGACACTGATTTCTTGATACCGATCGGCGGGAATTTGCGTCCACAATTCGTTGAGTATCGCCGTGACTTCATCCCATTTTTCTAAAAAAGCCGCTTGGGTTTTAGGCATAAGGTCGGGATTATTGCCATGATGTGGCAGTTCATGCATTTCGGGATAAGTACCAGTGACGATACCTCTGATGCCATGTTCCGTAAGGTCTAAAATTTCCATGGCCATCTTTGAAAAAGGGCGCATTCCACCAATATTGAAACCGAAAAAGTCCTTTTCGGGAAAGGCAGCGATAACTTTTCGGGTCAATCGGCGGTGTCCTTGCCAGTGTTCCAAAAGGGCTTCGGGTGTCGTGACGAGGGCTGATGTTTGTACATTTTCCATTGTAATCTATTTTTTAAATTAAATAATAGCACAAAGGAAATGGGGGCAAGTGACAACGGTATGTCAAGGGGTCAATCGG
>JAAFHO010000166.1 GCA_013297575.1 Chitinophagales bacterium | reverse complement strand
AGAAGAACTGCTAGGAGGGTATTCACCCGACGCAATAGAGCGTGCAAGAAAAATAATGCGCACCGCACTTGTTGGGTCATTTAATGAGGAACAAGGAGACCCGTTTTCTAAATTTGGCGGGTTGCCGCTCGCACCCAAGGGTTTTCAATTTCCTACTGACAAAAAGGGAAAGCACACCATTTTTATTGGACAAGTAAACCTTAGTCCTATACGGACACAGTTTGGTGATGATGTATTAACGCAACACGATGGTGTACTCTATTTTTTTGGCGTAATTAACGATGATAAAGTGGATGAACAATGGATAGATGAAGTTGTGGTTCGATATGCAACCATCACTGATGATATGGAGTTGGTGGAATTACCTGAAGATTTGGAGGAATACGGCGTATTTGAAGAACAGAAAATTGAGTTTGGCGCACCCCAAATTGAGGTACCGTCCTCCATGAGTTCTACTGCGTATTTATTGGAAACAGATGAAGCACTTTACGAGATTATTGAAGAGTTGGAGTGGCGGCACGACGAGTGTGGCATTAAATTAGGCGGGTATCCAAATCAAATGCAGTTTTGCCTATTTGTTGAGGCGGATACAAAAAGTAAAAAAACATTATCCTACAGCGAGGAAGAAAAAGAATATCCAACTACCCGAGCGGAATGGAATCCAATCTATGAAGCAGCACAAGACTGGCAGTTATTATTGCAGATACACTTTGGTGCCGTGGAGGATTATTATTTCCAAGCCCTGAGTGTATGGGAACAGGGGTTCAACTACGGTATGAGCGGTACAATGTATGTCCTAATAAAGAAAACGGATTTGGAGCAACTCGATTTTAGCCATACACAAACAATCTTTCAAGGGACTTAATATTTTAACTTATGTTTTTGATTTTAGAAGTAAACACTACGAATATTCCAAATTTTGACAAAGTGGTGATAGATTGTAACGAGTCTTATAAACAGTCATTTGAATACCACTGGAATAGCGATAAGCCATCCATTTCTATTTATGATAAAAGTGACAATAATTATCAAGGTGTTTTTCAACTAGGGTTTTGTTTATCACATCATCTATATCATAATATACTTACCATTGAAGAGATAAAACACAGTATCCATTTTCAAATAAGTACATTAAATGATGTTCCAAGTTTCTTTTTAATGGCATATGCAAGGCAGTGTTTTTTTTGCTCTATGAATAAAATAAATGCCTTATATTTGTGTGAAATCAATTGGTTATCTATAATGGCATCGGATGGTGGATTTCAAGCAAAAATAGATTGTAAAAACTGTAATTTTGAGTCTATTTTTATGTTTGGATATGATTTAGACTCTTGTGGTAGAGAATCTTATGAAGAAACTATGCAAAAACTAAATTCTATGCACTAAACTATCAAACAAATATTATGGAAAACGAACAAGAGTTGTTTGAAATTATAGATATAAGTTATTTTAAGGAGGAAAATATCAATCAGTGGATAAAGGATTGTAATGAAACATATGCCCAAAAATTTACTGTTGATTATAATAGGGAAGGCTCTCTAATTATATATGACAGTAAATACGGGAATTTAAGTGGGATATTCTACTTGGGATTTACATTTGCCAAATTATTAAATTTTAATGATAAGATAGACGCAGAAATTTTAAAAAAAATTCTGTTTTTAGAATTTGAAGAAGATTATCCCTATTACTATTTTGAACCGGTTTTAGAACTAAAAATGTATATAAGAAACATTGAAATTCTATTTAACTTGTTGTATGATCGTAAAAAGTGTAATATTGCCAGTAACTGTGATTATTATATCAAAAATGGCTCTCCATTTGAAGTGACATTATGGCAAGATGAAATGACACATGAACCTTTATTCTTTTTTGGGTATCAATTAGCGATGGATAATGCTTTATACACTGATGTTTAATAGTGTTAAATACAGTAACGGGTGTACAGTTTGCCCCAAACCTTGCATCTTATGCCTGTTTTTTTATACGTTAAATTTGTTTGCCTAATAATCCCATCCTTTCTTAATTGAACAACTAATCTTTCCGCGGATTTTCTAGCCCACCGCTCCGAAAAGGTAAAATTACTTGAAAACATTCCTCGCCATTGTATTTTTTTTTGATCTGGTGTCAACAACTAATGCTCCTTGTAGTGTCACATTCAACGAGATTTTGCACTTCCTAAAAAACCTAAATCCACTTCCACTCGTACATGGTATTATTACTGTGGCTGCCACAGTAAAAACTACATTTTTGGTTACGCTTTTACAAAGGGTCGCTTATCGTCTTTAAAAATCAAGCCTTATCAAAAGTAACTTTTCATTATAATTTTTAATAATTATGAAATTCTTATCCACTTTAAAACTGCCTTTCGCACACCTGCGCAACGGCCATTTCAAAAACCTGATTTTATGTCTATTGGTTATCCTCAGTTCTGCTTTTGTGGCTCAGGCAAAAGTCGTTTACACGCTTTCCGGGAATGTATTGTCTTCTTTTGGTATTACGGCTCCCGGAACATCACTGGGAAGTGTGGTGATTACGGGAGTGACAGCAGGACAAACGCTGGAAGGCATTGATTTTAGGCCACTTACTGGCGAATTGTATGCCATCGGCTACAACCAAAATAATGGTGAAACCCGATTATACACCATCAACCTGACCACAGGCTTTGCAACGGCTGTAGGTGCGGCTCCAGTAATGCTCCAACCCAATATGGGAGAAGTGAATTTTGATTTTAACCCAACTGTTGACCGTATCCGGGTCACTAGTAGTAGCAAGGCAAACTATCGCCTTCACCCCGTTACTGGCGCTATTGCGGCCACCGATGGTGCATTGGCTTATGCTGTTGGCGACACCTATGCTGGTACGAATCCATTCATTACTGCTTGTGCTTATTCTAATAGTTTTGTTGCTTCATCTTCTACTACTTTGTATAATTACGATGCGGCACTGAATATATTGACCAGCCAAAATCCGCCGAACAACGGTACTTTAAATACGATTGGTCTCACTGGTCTCAATGTTTCCACCGATGATGTGGTGGATATGGATATTTACTTCGACAAATCTACGCAGACGAATTTTTCGGTACTTTCCGTGCAAAACGCAGTGACGCAAACCACTCTGCTTTATTCGATTAACCTATCGAATGGAACGGTGTTGCCATTTACGACTCTTCCTCTTTCGGTATCAATAGATGATATTGCGCTAGAGATTGAACGCGGAATTCCTCCTACGATCACCGGACAGTTACTGTATGCCTTAACTGCAAATAACAATTTGGTGTCTTTTGATTCTGATTCCCCCGGTATTCTTCGTACCGTGGTGGCGGTCACTGGGATCACGGCAGGTCAAACTATTGAAGGTGTTGATTTTCGCCCAGCGACTGGAGAGTTGTATGCCATCGGTTACGCGCAGGCCACTGGTGAAGCGCGTTTGTACACGATCAATCTGGTGACTGGCGTTGCTACCGCGATTGGCGTAGGCCCTGTTACGCTACAGCCCAATATGGGTGAGGTGAATTTTGATTTCAATCCAACAGTTGATCGTATCCGCGTCACTGGCAGTAATGGCGCTAATTACCGCTTGCATCCGGTGACAGGTATCATTGTGGCTACCGATGGCGCTTTGAACTATGCATTAGGTGATATTAATGTAGGGATCAACCCAAAGGTAGCTGCTGCGGCCTATACCAACAGCTATTTGGCCACTTCTGCCACCACTTTATATACTTATGATGCGGCTTTAAATGTTATCACGACACAAATTCCGCCAAACAACGGTGTACTCAACACCATTGGTATTTCTGGAATTATTGTCGATCCGCTCAATCCGGCAGTGGATATGGATGTCGCATTTAATGCCATCAGCCAAACCAATACTGCGTTTGTTAGTGCTACCGCGTTAACTGCTGGCGCCAGCAGTTTATATACCTTAAATCTGAACTCAGGCGCGCTCACTAATACGGGACTGATCGGTATTTCCACACAAGTGAATGATATTGCGGCATTTATTAAACCGCAGGTTGTTCCAACAATCGTTACAGGCCATCTCGTGTACGCTGTAACCGCCAACAACAATTTGATTTTGTTTGATTCCGACGCGCCAGATATTATCCGTTCCTTAATTGCGGTGACTGGTATCACGGCTGGACAAACGATTGAAGGCATCGATTACCGTCCCGCTACAGGGGAATTGTATGCCATTGGTTATGTTCAAAACACAGGTGAAGCCCGTTTGTATGTCATTAATCCGGTATCGGGAATTGCGACTCCTATTGGTTCTGGCACGATTGCCCTACAGCCCAATATGGGAGAAGTGAATTTTGATTTTAACCCGACTGTTGACCGTATCCGCGTAACTGGTAGCAACAATGCCAATTACCGTTTACATCCTGTCACTGGCGCTATCGCTGCGGTAGATGGTGCTTTGGCTTATGCTACCGGCGATTTTAATGTGGGTATCGACCCGTTGATTGCAGCAGCAGCTTACACAAATAGTTATATTGGTGCATCTACTACCACTTTGTACAATTACGATGCGGCCTTAAATATTATAACAACACAGATACCACCTAATAATGGCACCTTAAATACTGTGGGTGTTACGGGCATAGCCATAGATGCGGTGAATCCAGCAGTGGACATGGATGTCTTTTTTGATGCGGCAGCGCAGGCGAATATCGCGCTGTTGAGTGCCACTTCTATTTTGGCCAATGGTAGTGTATTGTATCGTCTGAACTTGAACACCGGCGAAGTGACCATCATTGATACAATTGGTGTGGCTACCAAAGTGAACGATATCGCGATTGTTATCGACCGTTTTGTCCCAGCGGCGATCACTGGTAAATTGGTGTATGCCATAACAGGCAATAATAACCTGATCTCGTTTGATTCAGATTTGCCCAGTATTATTCGTACCATTACGCCTTTAACGGGTGTTTTTGCCACACAAACCTTTGCGGGCCTGGATTTCCGTCCGGCCACTGGCGAATTGTTTGCTTTAGGTTATAACAATACGTCCGGCATGGCACGGCTATACACGGTTGACCCGATAACAGGCGTGTCCACAGCAGTTGGTGTGGATTCTTTTCTCCTACAGCCAGCAATGGCGCCAGTCAGTTTTGATTTTAACCCTACAGTAGATCGTATCCGAGTAGTAGGTGCAAACGGCGCAAATTATCGCCTAAATCCGATCACAGGTACTGTTGCCGCTACCGATATGACCCTCGCGTATGCAGCAGGTGACGCAAATGCAGCGGCAACGCCTGCCATCGGCGCGGTTGCTTACACCAACAGTTTTGGCGGTTCTACGAGCACAACTTTGTTCAATTATGATTACAAATTAAATGTTCTGACGACACAATTGCCGCCAAACAACGGCACATTGAATACCATTGGCAATACCGGAATCGTGGTAAATGCAACTATGCCTACCATTGATATGGATGTCCATTATGGTTACAACGGCGGTACCAACACGGGCTATCTCAGCGCCAATACTGGCACAAATGCCAATGACCAATTTTTCAAATTAAATATCAATACTGGCACTGCAACCTTGGTGGGTAGCATCGGATTAGGTATTCCGGTAAGAAATATTGCCGTTTTGCCAGATCCCGCCCCGCCATTAGTCACTTATTCCTTCAAAGCGAATCTTACGGGGCACCAACAGGTGTTTCCGGTTGCCACTACTGGCACGGGTGAAGTAACCGCTACACTTACAGGTGGCACACTGGTCGTAACGGGTTCATTCTCTGGCCTAAGTAACCCCGTTAATTTCGGGATTGCTGGTGGAGCACATATACACAGCGGTTATGCTGGTCAGAACGGCGGCATTGAATTTCCATTGGTAACATTACCCAACCTTGATTCCACAGGTGGTATATTTTTAGCTGCTTTGAATACGTTCCAATTGACCCCTGCTCAAGTGCAGGCGTTGCAGGCTCGTTCATTTTATGTAAATATTCACTCCTTTATTTTTGCAAGTGGAGAAATACGTGGGCAATTATTACCTTTATCCGATGACTATTATTCCACTAATTTATTCGGTAGCAACCAGACGCCATCTGTTCTATCAAATGGTAATGGCGCATTAGCACTCGAACTGCATAGCGATACTTTGGTCGTATCTGGTTCATTTGATAACCTCGACGGCGATTTTGCGGCAGATATTGCAGGTGGTGCTCATTTGCACATAGGGCTTCCAGGAAGCACAGGTGGTGTCACTATTTTGTTAAATGCTACTACAGATGCCGATTTACATGGCGGTGTATTTGCAGCCGTAAACAATACTTTTGTTCTCAATGCTGAACAAAAAGCAGCGTTAACGGCACACGAACTTTATGCCAATATCCATACAGAAACCAACGAGTCTGGTGAAATTAGAGGCCAAATAACAGCCTCTGCTCATTCAGTATTCCGAGCCCATCTTTCTGGTGCCAACCAATATCCGTTTGTGACTAGCATGGGTTCTGGTCAGGTATTGGCCGAACTGAAAGGCACTTCTTTAGTAGTAACGGGTTCTTTTGGCCACCTTGAAGGTGTAGTGGACACCAATATACTCGGTGGTGCTCATATTCACCTTGGATTGGCTAGTTCGAGCGGCGCAGTTTTGATTGAACTTGAAGCAACATTCAATGCAGATGGAAAAGGTGGCGCATTTTACGCCGCCGATAATACATTTACAATAGATGCAGCGACGGTACAAGCTTTACTCCATCGCGAATTGTATGTAAATATCCATACTTCGAAGTATCCAGGCGGTGAAATCCGTGGACAATTACTGCTCGAAAGCCAAGCGGCATTCACCGCTTATTTGACGGGTAGTCAGAGTATTCCTGACGTAAGTGTGGGAGGAAATGGCGCAGTAACTGCGGAAATTTCTGGCAACCGCTTGACACTAAGCGGATCGTTTACCGAACTCGGCAGCCCGATTAATTTAGCGATTGTTGACGGAAGCCATATACACAGTGGTTTGCCAGGTACTAACGGAGCGGTACAGTTCCCTTTGGTAGCAACCCTCGACAGTGATCTTAAGGGCGGTATTTATACTGCCGGACAAAATACCTTTACACTCACCGCTGAACAACGTGCCATGCTGATGGCCCGCGGATTGTATGTCAATATTCATACCTTGTTGAATCCAACCGGTGAAATCAGGGGTAATCTCTTGGCAGAAGCCGCTGCTTACTTCTTCTCTCCCATGTCGGGCGCTAGCCAAACTACTCCTGTAGATGTGGAAGCGAGCGGTATGCTGGTATTGGAAGTGAGTGATAAAAAAATTGTGGCAGTTGGTTCCTTTAGTGGACTGGAGCATGATTTTGATCCATCAATTGCCGACGGCGCGCACCTGCACCAAAATTTTGCGGGTAGCAATGGTGACGTAAAAATCGTACTTGACGTAGATGCTGATGCCGACCTGCGTGGTGGTGCATTCCAAGCGGCTAATAATGCCTACACTGTACCTTCAGAATTTATCGACACCATCCGTAAGCGGATGATTTATGCTAATATACATACTACAGGCAACGCTGGAGGTGAAATACGTGGACAATTGATGCCAATGGCTGCTTCGTATTTCCACACGTCATTAGCCGGAATCAATCAGGTGCCAGCAGTGGGAACAAGTGGTTCTGGCGGTTTAAAATTAGAATTAAATGGCAATTTACTGACCTGCACGGGTAGTTTTAACGATCTAGTTGGACAGTTTGATGCGAATATCGCTGGTGGCGCTCATATTCATAATGCGACAACAGGTAATGCTGGCGGTATTGCGCTCGATCTCAAGACTACTGTAGATACAGGTTTACAAAGCGGCGTTTTTGAAGCAGACCAAAATACATTTATATTGTCGGCCAATCAGATTGACCTGTTGCGCACCAGCGAATGGTACGCAAATATCCATACAACAACCAATCCAGGCGGCGAGATCCGCGGACAGGTGCTAGCAGAGATCAACCTCTTCCCTGATGTTCCGACAGTGACATTGCCGTTACCAGGTGCTACAATTAACGTGCAAGGATTACCAGCTGACCTATTGACGATCAACTGGACACCTTCCATAGACCCCGACGGCGACAAAGTGATCTATGTATGGCAGGTGGCATTAGATGCCAACTTTAGTACGATACTTTATATGCAGGGAACTGATATAAATCCATTGACGACTATTACCTATGGCGAATTAGATGCATTGCTCATGGCCAATAGCGTACCACTGGGCACTACCGTCACGGTATTCCACCGGGTAGTGGCTACCGATGGCTCCAATTTTACGGCAGGTGTTGCTACACAGGTGAAACTTACACGCGGCATTGTTTCTGGCACGGATGAACTTTTGGCCAATACGTTCGCAGTAACCATACAGCCAAGTATTACGTTCGGTCAACCCGTGACTGTGCAGATTGACGCGCAAGAACGCAGTGAAAGCCAATTGTTGATCACCAACAGCCTAGGTCAGGTTATTGCAAAACAACAAATGAGCCTAAATCAAGGAATGCAGCAGTACCTATTGCCTTTCGATACTTATGCCCCGGGCGTGTATTACCTTTCTTTACAAACAGATAAAGGGGTATTACCAGCAATGCGGGTATTGAAACAATAAACGCTCACAGGCAAATTTCTGAATAAATATTGGGCGGCAACACAGGAAGTGTTGTTCTTTCGACAAATTTGTCCTGAAAAGGCTTAAATGTGTTGATATAAATAAAAAAATAGGCGTAATGCAGGTTTGTTCCTGTGTTATGCCTATTTTTTTTATTTCCTTTTATGTTTTTATGTAATCAACCATTGCCTTAACAACGCGGTAATATTTTCTCTTGACACAGAAATTTGCACACGCTCGATACTGCGCGTTGGCCCGACTTTAGTTAATCCAGAATCCCATCACGTCTTAATTGGACAACCAACTTCTTGGCAGAAGTTCTAGCCCACCGCTCCGAAAGTGTCATACTACTTGTCAACATACCTCGCCATTGTATCTTTTTTTGATCTGGTGTCAACATTTTTACATCAAAAACTAGTGCCGCCCCGTCAACAATAGGCGGTACGAAACTGATTTTTAGGAGTACATCAGGAGCGACCGCGGCGATTTTTTGAGCAATATCTCCCTCGCCGTCTAAGGCTGTCATCTTATAAGGAACAGCAACTACCTCAACATTGCTAAGGCTCATTAATTCTAATAAATTTTTCTCAAGGGGTTTAAATATTCTAGTATTTACAGGTGTCCCAGACTCAAAATACATCAATATTTTTTTGGGTTTTCCTGTGAAATCCTGTGCTTTATTAGGTTCATGTACCCTTGCAAACGTGGGTAAGTAACAAGAACTAAACCCAATAACAA
>JAAFHO010000165.1 GCA_013297575.1 Chitinophagales bacterium | reverse complement strand
AGTACTGACAGGAAATAGAAGTCGTCGGCATATACCTACTGCACAGTACAGATTAACGCGGAAATTAGTGATCGGTTGTTTCATCGTGTAGGTGGCAACTGGAGATAGTGAAAAGGAAAATACCCAAGTGCAGTTGCCTTGGACAAAGATATACAGTTATTTTTGAAATAAAAAAATAAAATATGGAAAATAATAAAAAGTGAGACCGAGCTAGAAGGAAGTAATATTGATAATCAATTACTTGTGATTTTGTTGTGGTAGAAATTTAACATTTACTGTATTGTTCTTTACCTTTGCCCCAATATGCAAAATACAAAAATAGGACTACTCGGTTACGGAAAAATGGGTAAAGCCATCGAGGCTTTGGCCGAAGCGCAAGGGTGTACCGTGGTTTGGAAATTCGGGCGGGACGCACAACAGGCACTTACGCACGCACGCCTCCGCGAGGCCGATGTGGTGATCGAGTTCAGCAGACCAGAATCTGGTTTTGAAAATGTATTGTTATGCTTAGAAGCGGGTGTTCCCGTGGTAAGTGGTACAACAGGCTGGCAGGAACAATTACCCGCCGCAAAAGCCGCTGCATTAGAAAAGGAAGGGGCACTATTATGGGCTTCCAATTTTAGTGTGGGTGTTAATCTCTTTTTTGCGCTGAATACTTTTTTGGCCAAATTGATGCAGGGACAACCCCAATACAAAGCCAATTTAACCGAAATTCACCATATTCATAAATTGGATGCGCCCAGCGGTACAGCAGTTACACTCGCCGAAGGCATCATTAATACTAAGGGGCAATACGACGATTGGAGTATGGAAAACCCCAACGCTAACGAACTGCCTATCACCGCTGTGCGCGAAGGAGAAGTGCCCGGTACGCATATTATTCAATGGGAAAGCGGTTTCGATGCCATCACTATTGAGCATAAAGCACATACACGTACAGGATTTGCAATAGGGGCTTTGGTGGCTGCAAAATGGTTGGTGGGGAAAAAGGGCGTTTTTGAAATGAAAGATGTATTGGGATTAGGAAATTGAAATCTTATATTTATGCAACAATCCCGCAATGTTTTGCATCGAAAATTTTGCTTTTTGGATGCTGTTGCGCTCTGGATCAATCGAAAACGAGACTGCTGTCCGCAAATCAGCACCCACCAAAATGGTTTGGTCAAAAATAGCACCCCGCAGGTCGCAATCTTTAAAAACGGCATTGGTTAAGTCGCTCTCCTCTAATTCTACTTCCTCCATTTTACAGTCTGTAAATCGCGTATTTTTGATTTTTAGGCGATAAAAGGACGATAAATTGAGCAAACAAGTCTCAAATTCAAAAGAAAGTGAAAACGGATTACATTCATCAAAATGCAGCCCAAGCAATTTACATTGTACAAACTTGACCTCCCGAAAAGAAGTATTGCTCAAATTTGCCATGCTCAAATCGCAATGTTCAAATACACAATCTGTAAAAACGTATTCAGAAAGGTTGGTATTGGCCAATGTACAATGCCTAAAAGTACAATTGTCGTACTCGCCCATGGCCAATGCTGTTTCGTTGGTAAAAATCTGATCCGTGGTATATGGCTTTTGCATGTATTTTTTATAAAATTTTAGCCACAAACATACGAAAAATCATTTCTAATGCGCAAATCCCTCACTTTTTACCTAATTTTGCCCTTCAATCAAACAAAAAATGCTCTGGCAACCCACCACCACCACCCGCAATAATGCCAATCTTTCCCATTTTATACAATGGCTGGCTGTTCATCCATCGTACAAAGCGAATTATGCCGATTATGAGGCACTTTGGCAGTGGTCTGTTCAGCAACCCGATGCTTTTTGGCAAGCGATATGGGATTATTTTAAAATACAAAGTGACGGTACTTATTCCGCAGTTTTATCGGGCGAAATGCCTGATGTGCGCTGGTTTGAAGGCGCAAGACTCAATTACGCAGAACACGTTTTTCGGCAATATTCCGTCCAGCGTCCAGCATTGATTTATGGTAACGAAACACAGGCCATGCAGGAAATGTCGTGGGCCGAACTACAACGCCAAACGGCTTTACTCGCACAATGGCTGCGGGCGCAAGGCGTTGAAAAAGGGGATAGGGTAGTTGGATATTTGCCCAATATTCCGGAGGCGACCATCGCGTTTTTGGCCACGGCCTCGTTAGGAGCGGTATGGTCGAGTGCTTCACCCGATTTTGGAGCAGCCAGTGTTTTGGAGCGTTTTGGACAAATAAAACCCAAGGTATTGATCGCCGTAAATGGCTATGGTTACGGCGGAAAGGTATTTGACAAAATGGATGTTGTGACGGAATTACAGACGGAAATGTCTTGTTTGCAAGCAACTGTTTTGATCCCTTACACACAAGGTTCTACTGCAATGGCATTACCCAATACTCATTATTGGCCCGATATTACGGCTCCGTCTAATGTGGCAGAGGCTTTGCAATTTACCCGTGTCGAGTTCAATGAACCTTTATGGGTGCTGTACTCATCGGGTACGACGGGTATTCCAAAGGCGATTGTCCATTCCCAAGGTGGTATGTTGCTGGAACACCTAAAATACGCTACTTTTCACAATGATGTGCATGTCGGTGAGCGCTTTTTTTGGTTTACCACAACTGGCTGGATGATGTGGAACTACCTCAATGCCATGTTGCTCGCAGGTGCTACAATTGTGTTGTACGATGGTAGCCCCGGTTATCCCGATATGGGTGTGCTGTGGCGTATGGCTGCGCAGCAAAAAATCCATCATTTAGGCGTGAGTGCGGCCTATATTTTGGCTGTAATAAAATCAGGATTTGAGCCTAGTACATTGGATTTGAGTGACTTGCGCAGTATTGGATCAACGGGTTCTCCATTGCCACCCGAAGGATTTGAATGGATTTATAGCCATGTAAAATCCGACATTTGGCTCACTTCTATGAGCGGAGGGACGGATGTTTGCACGGCATTTATCGGTGGTAATCCGTTATTGCCGGTGTATGAGGGTGAAATCCAATGTCGTGCTTTGGGCTGTGCCATGGAATCGTGGAATGAGCAGGGGCAACCGCGCACCGAGGAAGTGGGCGAAATGATTGTGACCCAACCCATGCCTTGTATGCCTATTGGTTTTTGGAATGACCCCGATGGTGCAAAGTACCGCAGCAGTTATTTTGAGGATTTTCCGGGGGTGTGGCGGCACGGCGATTGGCTCAAAATTACGGCGCGTAATACACTTGTTATATTAGGTCGTTCGGATGCAACGCTCAACCGACAAGGTATTCGTATTGGCACCAGCGAAATTTACCGCTCAGTGGAGCAATTGCCCGAAATTAGGGATAGCCTTATCATCAATATTGAAAAAGAAGACGGGGATTCGTATATGCCGCTGTACGTGGCACTCAAAGCAGGGTTTACCTTGGACGATGCCCTTAAAAAACGGATAGCCCAGCAATTGCGCACCGATTATTCTCCGCGCCATGTCCCCGATGCCATCATTGAAGTACCAGATATTCCATATACGATTAGCGGCAAAAAACTGGAATTGCCTGTTAAAAAAATATTGATGGGTAAACCAATGGCGCAGGCCGTTAATATTGGTTCGGTGCGTAACCCGGAAGCGTTGGAGTGGTTTGTTGGTCGTTTGTAGGCATATACGTATTTTGAAAAAAGTACGTTGAATTGGTTATATTTTTTGGGTATCAACTATGTTTCAAATTTATAAAAAATTAATGCGAGTTACGCGATTATTTGCCCTAATGTATTTTGCCTGCTTAGGAGGCACATTGCACATTTGCGCTCAGCATAGCACATCTTGCGGCTATAGTGCTAAAAATTGGCGTTCGTTGTCGGTACTTGCCTCCCCAACGAGTTCGAAGAGCCTGTTTATTTTACAACCAGAGGGACACCACAAAGTTACCCAATATAAAGCATTGCCCATGCGTTTCCCTGTATTACCCACAACTGCTAGTGAAGTATATTCCCCTGTATTTTTACCCCATTGGTCGTCGGCGGATTTGCCCGTTTTTTGTCGAATTGAACATGAAGTAGGTAAAATAATGCCTATAATGATTAAATTTAGGCTAGGCTCCGTGGAATATGTCGATTGGTTGGAAGGAAAATATAGTAAGCAATAACAAGACGAATGAAGTGCTTTTTTTTACCGTTTTTTTGAATATGTTTAACTTGCGTTGAAATCCTACATTGATTGTTTTTTAGTTCCTAAATATATTTAAACCTAACCTATTATGTATCCATTTAAATTTGTACCCTTATTTGCGATCCTTTTTGCGATCAGCAGCCCCAACTATTCCATTACAATATTGCATATTGACACAATTCCCGATCTGACAGAGCAAACCAAAGCCAAAGACATTCTGCGATTGCCATCTGGCAAAATGATTGAAGTAGAAATGGTGGAAGAGGTAAGCGACGAAGAAAGTCCAGAGGAAATGGAAACCCGTCGTGGTAATGATTTTTCTTGTGTAACGCCTGTTTTTGCAGGCGAAGTACGCAAGTTTTCCAAAACTATACCCCATTCCGGAGGTCGTTCTAAGTCCTTTAAGAGCATTGCGGATCTGCTCGAATGGCTACCTTCGGATTCATCCATGAAGTTTCATACGCCCAAAATAGAAAACGGCGAAAACAGCCAACGGGTAGCAGAAGAGCAAAAAAACATCATCTTAAAAAAGGTATTTATCTTAGCCATTTATCGCGAAGAAGACAATGATTTTCACGTTGTTTTGTGCGATATTCCCGTTTACGACGGTGTAGCAGCCTTGTTTTCGGCAGAAGTAAGTGGTTTGCCAGATGCGGATCAAGTATCCAGCAGTACGATGAATGAGTTGGAAAATGTACGCGAAGCCATTACTAACCAATTGGGCGACCTCAATTGCGGTCGTATTTTTATGTTTAAAAACGGCGGTATGCCCGTTAAAGTTAAAGGCTCCTTGTTTTTTGATGTCCACCACGCCGGGCAGGTACATGGACGACAGGGTTTAAACCCCAAATCGGCTTGGGAGATTCATCCTATTACAAAATTTGAATGGTTGGAGGAGTAGAGAAGCATTCAATGGCAGGGCTTTCTTATAAAAAACGGCAGTGCTATGTGATATTTGTAGAAATGATAATTTTTTCGTTTTTTGAGATACAGCACAAAGCATTGTTAAATTTAATATTACGGTCCGCTGCACCTTTCAACTTGATTTCGTCCATTTTCTACAAATATTACGGTGCACTGCACCTGAAATTTCGCATTTAAAGGTAAAAATCAACGTTTTTTAACGACGCACCATATCTGCCACCGCTTTTATCCATGCCGGATGATCGTTCAAACTGGGTACTAAATCAATGTGTTCGCCGCCCCATTCCTGAAACTCCTCGTTGTACTCATCGGATATTTCGATGGTTGTTTCGAGGCAATCGGATGTAAATGCGGGGCAAAAAACGAGCAAACGTTTGGCTTTTTTCACTTTTGCTAAATCCTCCAATACCTGTATGGTATAAGGTTGTATCCACGGGTCGCGTCCAAGTCGGCTTTGGAACGAAATAGTGTATTGGTCTTTGCGCAAGCCCAGCCGCTCTACCAGCGCGTAAGTAGTGGCGTGGCAAAGCGCGGAATAGCAATATTGGTTCACGGAGGTCAATGTTTCGCAACATTTATCTACTTTCAAGCAATGGTTGCAATCATCGGCTTTGCGCATTTGGCGTTGTGGCAGGCCGTGGTAACTAAACAGGACATGATCGTAGGAATGGAGGTCAAATTGCTTGGAATTTTCTACAAAAACATCCAACATCGGCCCATGAGTGGCGTATTCGCTGATAAATTCTACCGAAGGAATGACCTGTTGGCGGCTTAATACGCGCATCACTTCTTCGTGTACCGAACCAGTAGATGCGCTGGCATAATGCGGGAAAAGTGGAAAAACGACTATTTTTTTCACTTTTGCCTGCATCATTTTAGCAATGGCGGTCTCTATCGAAGGACTCTGGTAACGCATCGCCAATTCTACCATATACTCCTCTCCCAATTCGGCTTGTACGCCCTTGACTAAGGCTACACCATTGTATTTGAGGGGCGAACCTTTTTCTGTCCAAAGTTTTTTGTACAATTTTGCGCTTTGGCCCGAGCGAAATGGCACAATAATACCTCGTACAAGGATATTCCGGGCAATAGCATTGATATCAATTACCCTAGGATCGAGTAAAAACTGTTTTAAATAGCGATAAACCGCGCCGCGTGTAGGTGCGTCAGGAGTGCCTAGGTTGACGATAAGTATGCCAGTCATGTGTCAAAAAAATGATATTAATCGTTAAATTGTAATTTGGAAAGGCTGCTGTATGCACCGTCTTCCAATTGTGAAAGGACATCGTGCGTACCTTGTTCTACAATTACGCCGCCTTCCAATACATAAATACAATCCACCTCGCGGATAGTCGAGAGTCGATGGGCAATAATGATACTCGTGCGGCCTTCCATCAAGCGATTGAGGGCTTCCTGTACCTGTTTTTCACTTTCCGAATCCAGGCTCGATGTTGCTTCGTCGAGGAGGAGTATAGCAGGGTCGCGCAAGATCGCACGTGCGATGGCAATCCGTTGCCGTTGTCCGCCGGAGAGTTTGATACCGCGTTCGCCAACAATGGTGTCCCAGCCCTCGGGGAAGGAGAACACAAAATCCCAGGCATTGGCCTTGCGCAATGCTTCTGTTACCTCTTCATCGGGGGCATCGGGTTTGCCGTACAGCACATTTTCTTTGATAGAACCGCCAAAAAGAATGACTTCCTGCGGCACAATAGCGAAATTATTGCGGTACGAATGGAGGTCAAAATCGTGGATATCGGTGCCTTCCAGTGTTATTTTGCCGCTAATTGGTTGGTGGAATTGCAGCAAGAGTTGCATAATGGTTGATTTTCCTGCGCCAGATTGACCCACTAAAGCCACTTTTTGGCCAGATTTTATATTCAAACTTACGCCTTTCAGCACAGGCACATCGCTACGTGTAGGATAAGAGAAGTAGATATTGTCGAATTGAATATTCCCTTTGACATTGTTTGCAGGGAGGTTTACTTGTGGTCGTATTTGAACTTCTGAAGGGGAATTTAATATTTCTCGAACGCGCTCGGTTGCACCCACAGCACCCACCAATTCGGTATAAAAATTACCCAATCCAGCAATCGCAGCCCCAATCACTGCGGTAAAAGTAACAAATGAAATAAGTTGCCCTGCCGAAATTTCACCACTTTGTACCAAACTCATACCCGTCCAAATCACAAAAAACAACGCACCAAACAACACCGTAATAATAAAAGTAGCGAAAAGTGCGCGACCGTAAGCATATTTCATCGAAACACCAATGACGCGATCATTGGCCACTTTATAGCGATTGCTTTCAAATAACTCATTGGTAAAGGCTTTAACGGCGTAAATACTTTGCAGTGTTTCGTCCAAAATCGTGTTTGTTTCGGCTAATATGCCCTGTCTTTCTTTGGATAGTTTTCTAATGCGTCGGCCAAATATCATCGCGCCGATGACAATAATCGGAAAAACAGCCAACATTACACCGGCCAGTTTGGGCGTTTGAAAGGCCAAAAAGCCAATACCACCCACCAAAATAATAATCTGTCGGATAATCTCGGCCAATACAAAATTGAGAGTATTGTATATTTTTTCAATGTCACTGGTCATTCTACTGACCAATTCTCCCACGCGACTTTTTTCAAAGAATACAATAGGTTGGGTAATGAGTTTTTGGTAAACAGCCTTCCTTATATCTGCCGATGTATTTTCGCTTACTTTAGCAAAAAGTGTTACTCGAAAATAGGAAACAAGACCTTGAAAAACCAAAACAACGACCAAAACGACCGCAATTTGTGGCAAATCCAATTGAATTGGCACTTTTTTGCCTTGGGCCACATCTAGCATGAGACCTACTATATATGGAAATATCATAAATACTGAACTAGAAAGAAACAGCAAAACAAGTCCAATGATATAAGGCCAGCGGTAAGGCAATACAAACTCAAAAATACCAAGGGCTTCCCGAAGGCTGCTCATTTTCAGCTTCGGTTTTTGTTCTTCTTCTTTATTATCCATGTCTTAGGTTTACAGTGTATTTAATTCAAATTAACAGGAAAATGGCCTTTGTGTTCAATGCTTCTGCATTATAGGTTTACCTTTTGTACGGCTGGCGGCAATATCTTTCATGGTTTTGACCGGAATTGCGATGCATTTTTTCTCCATATAATCGAGCATTTCTAGTACCAATGCCTGCGTATCTTGATCCAATCCTGCAAAACGATCGGCAAACACAAGATCAATAGTACGTGCTTTTACCGTTTTAATTTGATCGATCATTGGATGCAAAGACCGCTCTACTTGTCGTTCGTGCCAAAGGTTTTTAAAAGCCAATACGCGCTCCGTTATCAGAATGGTTGCGCCTTGTCGCGCTTGTTCCCGATGTGCCAAATGCTCAATCGCCATTGATTTAAGTCCTTCTATTTCAATAAAATGTGTAGGAAATGAAGTGGGTACATCAGCGGCTACATTGTTAGGAACGGAAAGATCGGTGAGTATTTTTGTTTGTGGATCGTCGTGGATAATTGCAGCATATAACGCTTTGGTAATGATGGGTTGTACTGCGCCAGTACACACCACCAACGCATCAAAAGGGACTGTAAAATGGAGGAGTTGATCCAAGTGTAAGGCTTTTCCTTGGGTAAAATGAGCGGCTATTTTTTGTGCTTTATCGAGTGTCCTGTTAAAAATGGTCACTTGTTGGAAACCGTCTTTTGCCAAAAACTTGGCCAAAAGTTCATTGGTAGCACCAGCCCCCACTAAAACAATATGATGGTGTGTTTGTAATCCTCGGTTTTTCATGGCCTGATAAGCCAAAGCAACAACCGAAAGGGCTTTTTCGCCAATACCCGTTTCCGTAAATACTTGTTTAGATACCTCAATGGCCTGCGTAATAAGCAGCCTAAAGTGATCGCCGGTTAGTCCCCATTGGTTGCACTGGTCGTAGGCTTGGCGCAATTGGCGGATAATTTCGCGTTCGCCCACCACAAGGCTATCCATAGAAGCCGCTACTTCAAAAATATGCCGAACAGCATCGCCCCCATGATAAAAGTGCAATTGGTGCGTCAAATGTGCTGTTTGTGCCGCGGAAAGCAATGGATTAAGCACTTGCACCAAATCCGATTTTAGCGTGTTTGTGTCCAGTTCTTGGTGGCTATAAAAAGCCAACATCGCCCGATTACAGGTATTGAGGCAAAAAATCTCTTCCCAACCAAAATGTTGTTTTAATACCTGAAGGCGATCAAAAAGATCTTCTTTTGCAGGAATTAATTGTCCAATGGCATCTAATGAAGCAGTTCGATGCGTAAGTGTAATGAGGTG
>JAAFHO010000164.1 GCA_013297575.1 Chitinophagales bacterium | reverse complement strand
ATAAAAGACGTTCCAGATGCTTATTGGAAATGGCGCGAAACACTTTTTAAGAATAACCCGTTCAGTGTAGGCGTTACCGTTGCTGGCGTGCCGCTTTCGCAGGCCAATAACAATAGTGCGTTCAACAAAAGGACATTTTTAGAGCAGTTAATAGCCCTGAAAAACGATAAATCTACCGATAAACAACAAGAAAATTATTTGCTTTTAGGCAATGCCTATTATAATATGACCTACTATGGTAACGATTGGTGGTTAATGATAGAGTCTGGATGGAGTAGTAATTTACCAAGTATGGGCAACGAAACTGGTGCCGTTTCCGAAAAAAACAACCCTTATTTGCCTTTAATACCATGGACAGCCTTAGGATTTGTGGCCGTTGCAGCGGGATTTTCTGTTCGGAAAAGAGGAAAATGGATGCTTTTCTTAATTTTGAGCATTGGTTTATTGCCTTTTTCCTGCAAAAAACCAGCAGTCGAGAAAAAAGTAGCTGTAGCCAACCAAATAAATTATTACGATGCCTATTATCACTGCACTTTAGCAAAATCGTGGTACGAAAAGGCCATAAAACTAAATCCCGATAGTGATCTTGGTATTGCGGCGGCGTTTATGGCGGGAGCATGTGAAGAGCATCAACAATTTATGGCGTTTTTGAAAAACAAAAAAGACCCAAATGAGACATTCAAAAGTTCCAAAAATCCATTTTATGATGGAATAAAGGGTAAAAACTTCACATCGCCTATGAGTTGCTCTAATTTAATGGAACAACTCAAATAACTAAACAACCACTATACTTTTTTTATCCACAATAGCAGTACTCAGCCATAAAAAGCCATTTAGGAAAAACTGTATTTTCTTTTCAAAACTGGCATCCAGCAAATGACCAGATTCATCAAATCTAGTAGAAACATTGCCCACGAGCAACATTTGTGGAATAGCGTACCCGCCTACGCCGAGTGCCAGTTGCTGCATGGCTTGCGCAGCACGCATTCCGCCAAGTGGTCCTTCTGTCACCGAGGCAACCCCAATTACTTTTTTGGTAAATTCATTTTCACTCAAGTAATCTAAGGCATTTTTAAGCGCGGAAGTATAAGAACCATTATATTCAGGAGAGACAAAAATAACAGCATCTGCCTTTTTGATGGCATCGGAAAATTGGAGCAAACCCGCTGGTGGATTCGGGTGGCTTTTTAGTGTTTCTTCCATTATTGGAAATTGGTATTCCGCCAAATCGAGTATTTCGACAGAATAGTCCCCCATTTCTTCTATTTTCTTAACTAATCCTAATGCAACCCGATGTGATTTACGATTGATCCTTGTACTCGCCGATATTAGTGCTATGTTCATTAAAAATCTATTTTGTGTATGAACAACCGATCTTCCAAATAGTTTGAAATATGCAGAGAGCACAAATTTTGTTCTTGAAAATTACTTTTAAATTTATGCCAAAGTACAGATCCCCAAGTGTGGCAAGACCGGCAATAATACATTCTTGCCCCAAACCACAAAAAGAAAGGCACAAAACCATCAATATAGATCGTTTTGTGCCTTTTATTCAACCCTAAACAAGCACTACTACTACGGGAAAATACCCATAGAAATATAATCGCTGGCGATTTTCTTTAATGAACAAACAAAAGCCGCAGTACGAATATCTTGAATATTTGGATGAACCATCAAAGTTTCGCGAATTTGGTTATAAGCCGTAATCATGGTATCTTCCAAGCCGGAATTCACCAATTCGATTTCGGTTCCACCACGGGTTAAGAATTCCCGTTCGCGTTTATCAATAGTTTTACCTGTCATTTCTTCAATTTTATTGACAAAACCATTGTATTGATCGTGGTGGAAACGGTTTTCCAAACGGCCAAAACGGTGGTGCGACAAGTTTTTCAACCATTCAAAATAAGAAACCGTAACACCACCCGCATTAATATAAAAATCGGGAAGAATAACAATTCCTTTTGCGAGGAGAATCGGATCTGCGTCTGCTGTAATTGGACCATTTGCCGCTTCAGCAATGATCTTTGCTTTAATGCGCGGTGCATTTTCCGATGTAATTTGATTTTCCAAAGCCGCCGGAACAAGAATATCACATTCAATTTCCAATGCTGCTAGTGGGCCACCTACATGTTCCGTTCCTGGGAAACCAATGATCGTGCCATTTGCTTTTCGATAAGCCAATAATTGCTCTACATTAATACCATTAGCGGAATAAATAGAACCTTCGCGCTCCGAAACGCCAACAATTTTCACATCACCTTCGCTTTGGCTGATTAATGCAGTATTGCTACCCACATTACCCAAGCCTTGAACGACCATTGTTTTACCTTCAATGCCTTTGGTCAATCCAATTTTTTTCATGTCATCTTCGTGGCGCATGCACTCACGAATGCCGTAGAATACACCACGGCCAGTGGCTTCTGCACGACCACGGATACCATTTTGCGTAACAGGTTTGCCTGTAACACAACCAATCGAGTCGATTTCACCATGTCGGAATGCTTGATAGGTATCCAAAATCCACGCCATTTCGCGCGGTCCGGTACCATAATCAGGTGCAGGCACGTCAATACCAGGGCCAATGAAATTCTTTTTGACCAATTCGGTGGTATAACGACGGGTAATGCTCTCCAATTGGCCTACCGTGTATTTGCTCGGATTGATCTTAATACCTCCTTTTGCGCCTCCAAATGGTACATCCACTAGGGCACATTTGTAGGTCATAAGGGCTGCGAGAGCCATAACTTCATCCTGATCGACGGATTCGGCATAGCGAATGCCCCCTTTCGTAGGCAAACGGTGGTGGCTATGCTGTACGCGATAGGCTTCAATAACCTCGAAGTCGTCGCCAACCCTTATCGGGAAGCGTAGGCGAAGGACTAGGTTGCAGGCCTTGATTTGTTCAATCAAGCCATGTGGGATGTCAGTAAACGACGCGGCTTTATCCACGTAATTACCAACGCTGTCGAAAAAACTAATGTGTCCGCTCATCGGAATCTTTAATTTGATGCTCTAAATTGGTTAGCTTACGATCAAGGCGCAACAAATACAGGGCAATTCCAATGAAAATAACCACGATGACCGCCACAACGACGTAGATCTTCCCGGTTTCCCTCATAAAATCATCCGCAGCCGCATGGGCTGGAATACCTGGCATTAGTAGCGCAAGGATCAGAATAATTGATAAAATTTGCTTAGAAGTGTAAAGTTTCATGTTCTCTATTATTTTGTTGATTACTTATATTCGCCACTTACGGTAGTTTTCAAAACACGTAAAAATGTTTTATCGTCCACCATGAGTCGCACTGTTTTATCATCAATTTTGGTAATCTTGCCGATGATACCAGATTGTGTAAATACGTCCATTCCTTCTTTTAGATTATCCAAAAAAGTTTGTTGTTGCTTCTTTTGGCGATTTTGAGGAATGTAAATAAAAAATACGAAAAATACAATAAAAATAAGAAGCGGAAACATCATTGTTAAGCCGCCAGCCGCTCCACCGGCTTGTAATAACATAAAACTGGTCATAAAAATTAAGTTTTAAATGGTTTAATATTTTACAATCGCTTTTTTTGTATCCAAGCAAAGGCAATACTTAAACCAGTTGTTTCTACAAAACAACCGCGCAAATGTACATTTAATTCTTAAACCAAAAATAAATATTGTAGGTTAAACTTCGATACAGCTCATTAAACCATTTTCTTGTTTTTTTGTCCAACTAACTCTATGCTTAAACTGATCCACTTTTTCGTCGCAATACTCTGGGCCTCTGTTTTTTTCGCCCAAATTCCCACCCACAATTTGTACTTCCCACCTAAAACTGGGAATACATGGGCAACTACCCCAATACAAGACCTTGGCTTTTGTGCCGAACGCGTGGATAGCCTCTATGCTTTCCTAGCATCCAACAATACCAGTTCTTTTATTTTATTGAAAGACGGTAAAATTGTACTAGAAAAATATTTTGGCACATATACTGCTGATTCGCTCCACTATTGGGCATCTGCTGGCAAATCACTTACTGCTTTTTTAGTGGGGCAAGCGCAAGATGAAAACCTATTATCCACTACCGATAAATCTTCTTTATATCTTGGAAACGCCTGGACTGCGCTGCCCATAGATAAAGAAGACAAAATTACGCTTTGGCACCAACTCACCATGACCTCTGGGCTGGATGATAATGTACCCAATAGCGACTGTATTACGCCTAACTGCTTAGTTTTCAAGGCTGATGCTGGGACAAGATGGGCTTATCATAATGCACCATATCGGCTGCTACTAGATGTTATCGCCAATGCATCAGGCGTTTCCATCCAGCAATTTACGAAAACTAGACTGTTGGACAAAATTGGGATGAAGGGCTTTTGGTTCAATTATGTACAGTATGGCAGAGCGCGCGATATGGCCCGTTTTGGCCTTTTAATGTTAGCAAAAGGCGTTTGGGAAGGCGATACGTTATTGCATAATACCGCTTATTACAATGCCATGATCCACCCGTCTCAAACCCTCAATAAAAGTTATGGGCAATTATGGTGGCTCAATGGTCAGCCTTCGTATATGCTTCCTACCACTCAATTCATTTTCCCCGGCAAACTTTGTCAAAACGCACCAGATGATATGTATGCTGCCTTAGGTAAAGGCGATCAGAAAATTCATGTTGTCCCCAGCAAAGGTTGGGTCGTCATAAGGCAAGGCGAAAGTGCCAACTCTGGCCTTGTACCTATTGAGTTTGACAATAAATTATGGGCTCAACTCAATGCATTGGACTGTACTTCAGCAACGCAGGAGGCTTTAACTCCTAAAATCGATCTGATTGTTTCACCTACTATTACTAAAAATAATTGGTTGGTGCAATCTAATGAACCATTTGTAACAGCCACCTTATACAATATTCAAGGAGAACGCGTGTTTTTTCAGCAATTTTCACAAAATACGACTGAATTTTCCTGCGTTGCCACTGATCTCCCCGCTGGCATCTATCATTTAATGGTCACAAACCAATCTGGCACACAAGGTTGGGCAAAAATGATTAAAATCTAATCGCGCCAAACAAATGGGAAAAGCACATATGCCAAAGCCAACAAAATCGCATCAATAGCGAGCAGGTTGATGATATCCTTGTAATAAGAGGTATCCTGCATCAAACGCAGAGCGATCGACGATAAGCGGTTGAGGGTAAGCAAAATGGGCAATACAATAGGAAAACTTAGGATGGCCATTAAGGTGGCGCTGTTGTTGGCCTGCGCTGCAATAGAAGAGATAAAAGTAAAGGCAATGGAAAAGCCAATACTTCCCAATACAATGGTCAAAAGAAATAAAGGCGTATCTTTGACTGGATTACCCGCAATTAAAGCGTAAATCGCAAAAGCCAATCCACTCAGTACCAATAACAGAAGGGTATTATAAACCACTTTAGCGATTAAAATAGCCACCGGATCGGCAATTTGGTAGTAATACAATTGTCTGGCACCACTTTCCTGTACAAAACTTTTGACCACTGCATTGATGGATGCAAACAGGACAATCAGCCAAAAAAGAATATTCCAAACATTGGGTGCCACTTTGACACTCGCAATATACACGACAAATACCATACTGAATACATACAGTACAATACCAGATATGGCATATCGTTGGCGAAATTCCAACAAAAGTTCCTTTCGCAAAAGGACGGGGATCATTTTCCAATTCATGCGGCAAATGTAGTAAGGTAGGTTTACTTCTACACCTAAAATTAATATTTTGTTCACTTTTGGTAACACGTCCAAGAGGATTATGTACTTTTGCCACCGATTTTGAAAAACCAGCAACAAAAGGTGCATCTCACAGAAGCATCTTTTCATTGTATAACAAGTACTAAATCACTGCGAATGAGTTGGTTTAAACGACTACAAGAAGGAATAACAACCGCAACTAAGTCCAAAAAAGACGTACCAGAGGGTGTTTGGTACCAATGCAAGCAATGCAAGGAGACCAGTACAACAAAATCTTTAAAAGAGAATTTTTATAAATGTCCGAAATGCGACTACCATACCGCTATCGGCTCACAAGAATATTTTAACATCATTTTTGATGATCAAAAATATACGCTGTTACACGAAGATTTGATGGCGGTTGATATGCTCAACTTCACAGATCTTAAGCCGTACAGCAAACGGATCATCGAAACGATTGAAAAAACCGGCCTTACAGATGCACTAGGATTGGCAGAAGGAACGGTTAATGGTCATCGTTTGGTGGTTTCTTGTATGGATTTCAAGTTTATTGGTGGATCTATGGGTTCAGTAGTAGGCGAGAAAATTTCTTTAGGTATCGATCGCGCTATTGAAACCAAGAGTGCCTATATGATTATATCCAAATCAGGTGGTGCGCGCATGATGGAAGCAGCCTTCTCTTTAATGCAAATGGCCAAAACGAGTGCCAAACTCACCTTATTGGCCAAGGCTAAACTACCCTATTTTTCCTTAATGACAGATCCTACTACGGGTGGTGTAACGGCATCCTTTGCTATGTTGGGCGACCTGCATTTGGCTGAACCTGGAGCATTGATCGGTTTTGCTGGGCCTCGTGTTATTAAAGAAACGATTAAACGAGATCTACCCGAAGGTTTCCAAACGGCAGAGTATCTTTTGGAAAATGGGTTTCTTGACCTTATTATCAATAGAAAAGATTTAAAAGATACACTTACTGATCTATTGTTGATGTTTGACCAACAAAAAAATACAGAAAAATAATTTTTTTCTAAAAAAGTTTGGCGGTTTCAAAGTGAACATAGTATCTTTGCCCCGCTTAAACAAACAGGCTGGTGTCTTAGCTCAGATGGTAGAGCAATGGACTGAAAATCCATGTGTCCCCGGTTCGATCCCGGGAGATACCACAACTAAAAGACTCGATTGCAAATGCGATCGGGTCTTTTTTGTTAAAAGCGTTTTTTCCACCATTATTGGATATAGTTTTGGCGTTTTCACTTGATCAAATATGGCACCAATTTATTTACGACCCAGGCGCTAAACTGCTGTTTACGAGTGGGTTGTTTGTATTTTTGTTTTTTGTGTGTATGTTGGTTTATTGGTGGTTGATTGATCGCCCAGATGCCCGGATTACTTGGATTACGCTATTTTCTCTTTATTTTTATTATAAATGCGCAGGTCACTACTGGATATTACATGTAGTAATCGTTATTGTGGATTTCCATTTGGCGCAATGGATTGAGCGCTCTGATAGCGCACTCAAGAAAAAATGGTTATTGGTATTGAGTTTAGTGCTCAATTTGGGTATTTTAGTTGGCTTTAAATATACCAATTATTTTGCCGCACAATATTGTACCGTTGCAGGTTGCTCCTTTACACCTTGGGATATTATTTTGCCTGTGGGGGTTTCCTTTTTCACCTTTCAAAGTCTGAGTTATACCTTAGATGTGTACCGTGGCGAGTTAAAAGCCCTTGATTCCATCTTAGATTATGCTTTTTTTGTTACTTTTTTTCCTCAAATGGTAGCAGGGCCTATCGTGCGTGCTGCCGATTTTTTGCCGCAGATCAGAAAGCCCTTATTTCTAAGTCGGGACGATTTTGGGCGGGCTGTATTCCTGATTTGTATAGGATTGTTTAAGAAATCGGTTATAGCGAATTATATCAGCACCAATTTTGTGGATCGGGTTTTTGAAACACCCGAAAAATACACCGGACTAGAAAACCTTTTTGGGGTATATGGCTATGCCTTACAGATCTATTGCGATTTTAGTGCGTACTCGGATATGGCCATTGGTATCGCGCTGTTACTTGGATTTACATTTAATGAGAACTTTAATGCGCCCTACCAATCCCTGAGTGTCACTGAGTTTTGGCGACGCTGGCACATTTCGCTTTCTACTTGGCTGCGGGACTATTTGTATATTCCGCTGGGCGGAAATAGGGGCTCTAGCCTTGGCACATGGCTTATTCCGGGTATTTTCTTTGCCATTGCGTTAGGTATTGGTGTATATAAGGGTGTATTGTCCAATAATTGGTGGGTAATGTATCTCTGGATAGCCGTTGTATCTTTCTACATATTACCATCATTGATTCGGAAGGATAAGCAGGGGCTTGCTACGGGGCTTAACCTATTGTCCACCATGCTTTTGGGGGGATTATGGCACGGTGCTGCCGATCAATTTATCATTTGGGGGCTACTACATGGTTTGGCACTTACGGCAGAACGTTGGTGGCGCATGGCATTTCCTATTAAAAATGTGGGTATTTTCAGGAAAGCAATGGGCTGGATTTGGACATTCCATTTTGTATGTTTTTGTTGGATATTTTTCCGAGCAACCGATCTTCAAACCGTACAATCTATATTGCTCCAAATAGGCACTTCTTTTAATGCACAATTACTTCCGGCTTTTTTGAATGGTTACCCTTTTATTGTATTTTTTATTGGATTAGGTTATTTATTACACTTTATTCCAAACAAAATGACCAATCGTACCATCCAACTTGTGACGGCGATGCCTTTAGTATTTAAAGCGTTACTCATCCTTATTTTTGCGATTTTGGTCATGCAGGTAAAATCTTCGGATGTACAGGAGTTCATTTATTTTGATTTTTAAGAGAAACCATACGCCAAACCAAATATTATTTGTTTTGAAAAAATAATATTTAAATTACAGGAAAATAATTTTTACAGAATAAAAAAAGGAATACATTTGCCTCGCCGGATTTTTTACCAACTTTTTTTATCTTACATCAAAACGACGATAATTATGAATAATATGATACTTTCCTCATTGTTGACTGCAGGCGCAGGTTTTATTGCCAGCAAACTTGGAATTTCTGCTTCAATAGTAGTACCCATTGTGAGTGCTTTGGCAGGTTTTTTATTTAAGCAAAGCCCAGCAAACGGTGCCGCCGCTGGTGCAGCAGGTGGTGGTATTTTAGGTGCAGCAGCAGCAGGTATGGGTATGGATTCAGGTCTTGGCAGTATCTTAGGATCTGTTATGGGTGATGGCGGAGCAGGTGTTTTAGGATCCTTGCTCGGCGGCGGCCTTTTAGGTGGTGCTGGTGGCGGCCTTGGTGGCTTACTTCAAGGTATGATGAACAAAAAATCTTAGTGCTATCTACTTTAAGTATTTAGACAAATAATAAAAAAAATAGTCCTCTGTTGTAGTCCGGTCAACAGGGGGCTATTTTTTATTTGAATAGATAAAAAGCGCAAAATCCAATAGGCTCAATACTTCAATATCGGCTTTTACGGACTTCTGTTCCCCAACTTTCCCTGTTATCAAAGCCGTTTTCATACCTAATCGCTGACCAAATTCAATATCAGAATTAGAGTCGCCTACCATCCAACTATGTGCAAAATCAATTTCAGGAAAATCAGACTGAGCCATTATTCCCATACCAATATTGGGTTTTCGGCATGGCG
>JAAFHO010000167.1 GCA_013297575.1 Chitinophagales bacterium | reverse complement strand
ATCTAAAAATAAAAAATAACATACCAAAAACAATAATAACTCATTGATTATTAATTGTTTATAATTTTAAAGAAAGTAAAAAAGTAAATTTTATTTATGCCTAAAAACTAAATTTTATTTATTTATACCCTATTTTTATGCAAAAATTATTGGCAAATTCTTCCTAGACAACAGAATACCCCATACGGTGAGGTACTTCTATATTACAAATACACAGCATAGTAAAATGTAATTACGCAGGACATCAGAAAGTATCGTACACATTAAAGCAGACAAAAGTTTATGGTGCTTTCTTTTTCTGTATCCGCTCTTTTCGTTCCGCTAACCCTTCCATAGCCAATTGCCATAATACTTCAAAAGGAAGTATTTCAATTTCGTAGGTTTGGTTCAAAATGTCAAATTTTGATTCCTCGAGTACCTTGTAATGTTTACTCACCTTTTCTGCAATTCGTTCGGGGTCAAATTGAGCCAAAGGAACAGCCAACAACATTTTAATCAAAGCAAAACTCCGCCTTGTTTGATTACCACGAAGGTAATTGTAGCAATATTGATGAACGGTTTCCATTTCATCCAATATTTGGGGAAATTTTTCTTCCCGAAGCAGTATAAGTAAGCGTACAATGATAATGGCTATATTACGACCTCCCTTATCTTTTGTGAGGATAGAAGCGTCATTGATAAACTTGGAAAGTTTGAATTTTTTGGTAAATGTAGGCGCCACCTTGCCACACAGCGATAAATAGTAGATATATGCTTCATACAACCCCCAAAGTTCTCTCATATTGTCTGGTAAAAACTCGAGTTTAGGGTGATTTAGCATATATTTTATGAGCGCACCCGCTTTTTCGTACTCCTCAGTATGCAATAAGAGTAGGAAGTACAGGTCTTGGTATTTGAACCAGTTAAAAGAGCCTTCGGCAAAAAGTGAAATACAATCCTTGGCCACTGCTTCGGCTTCTTTAAACTGCCCCATTTGAATATGGCAGACCAGTATTTGGTAATTAAATATTTGCAAAGGGACATTTGCTTCATAAGGTAATGACCTGAAATAGTCCAGCGCTTCGCTACAAATCACCAAAGCATTTGGATAATCATCCATGGTAGAATACCGCAACAGGCGCACCAGGCAACCATACATTTGGAGTTTATAAGAAGAATGCGTGCGCATCTTTGCCTCTATTGCTTCGCTATACTGGATAGCTATGTCATTTGCCTCGCCCTTCCCTGCTTGATTATTGGCCAATTTGATCGTCAAATCTGTATAATATTGCTCCGCCAGCAATTCTGCTTGGTATAGTTCAAAGTACTGCACAAATTGCGCTGATGCCTGCACCGATTTTTTCTCGTTAGCCTCTCTCACTCCGTACTGGATACGCAAATAAGAGGTAATATCCATACAAAGCAATGTAAAATGGTGTTTTTCTGCTTGCTTGAGTAGTCTATTGGCCAAGGCTACTGCGGAGGTATTTGCATTTACACCGGTTAGTATTTTTACCACTACCCATTGTTTATGGCACTGGTAATAAGATCGTTGATAGTCGGTAAATTTAGTTTGGTTGCTATTAATATTCATAACAGCACTATACAGTCGCGTTTTTAAGTCCGATTTTAGACTTCTGTACTTGCCGCCTGTTTTATCTTCGGGAAAAAGCAATTGAGCACCTTCTTCGTCAGAATTGATATCGCCAGCTTCTAGGGCATCTAATAATTTATTCATCTTTACATGATGCCCCCCTTGCTCCCCTATAGTATCGGACTGCGAAAGTGTTAAAATACCCTTCTTAATTAATTGTAATATTTCTTTTACCTCTTTCATAGATAGATAGTTGTGCAGAGAGAAATCGGAGGCCAGTCAAAACATAAAAAAACATATAAGTATATCATTACCAAAATATTACGACTTAATTGTAATAATACCACACTATCGCCTATTCACTTATAAATTAACCCACAAAAAGAAAAGCACGCTCCTAAATAAAACTCCACATAGTTAAAAAACAGAATCAATGACGCAAATATACAACAAATATATTATCCGCAAAAAATAATGATAAAATATTCACTATCGTAACTATTTAGCCACATCAAAAAAATTCCCGTAGGGAATATATGTTTATAGGATAAATAGGGTAAATAACCCAAATCCTGTAGGGATTTCATGTAAAAAACGCACAAAATAACATACAATCCCTACGGGAATTGGGGTCAGTTCTCCATTTAGCCTATAAACATTCATTCCCTATGGGAATTTTGGACGGCAGCTGGATCGTTACTCCACTATCTTATTCAAATCGTTTTTCTATAATTTTAAGTACACCAGGACACTTAATAAAAGAACAAAATACTATTTAATATTTTATATAGCATGAGGAGAAAAGTAGAAATAATCTATTTATATCATATAACTGCGCCTATTGGGTGTATACTCCGGCATGCCACCACATTCCCATTTTAGCACCAATCTGTTTTATTCTAAACTTAGCGGCTTTTACCGAAAAAGCACCCTCTTTGCGTTGCGTTTTGTGCAAATGAACGCTATTTACAGTCCATCTAACAGCATAATCATAGTATTTGCGCGGGTATTGGCGTTTGAAATCCAAGTCGCGATCGGTGCGCTGCTCCCATGTTTTATCGGATTGGATAGTGGTTTCCATTTCATTGTACAAGGAAGTGCCTTTGATTGGATAAGCAACGGTGATCGTGAATAAATCTGGGTCGGAATCTTGTAAATGATGGATGGTTTCGCGGATATCCGCTTCTGTTTCGCCTGGGTATCCAAGCATAATAAATGTACCAGTTTGGATACCGGCGCGCTTGGCACTTTTGAGCATTTCGCGCACTTGTAGCACATCTACGCGGCGATCCATGGCATCTATGATCTTCTGCGAACCACTTTCTGCTCCAATCCAAACACGGAAACAACCTGCGGCTTTGAGCATATCCACTACTTCATTGGTCAGTCGATCTGCACGGGTAATACATTCAAATTGGACGGTTACCTTTCTGTTGTGCAACTCGTCGCGAAAGTTTTCCATCCATTTATGGCTCACCGTAAACACATCATCCACAAACCAAATAAGATCAAAATCATAGCGCTCTTGCAGCCACACAATTTCGTCCACAACAGCCTTTGCCGAGCGACGGCGGTAACTTTGCCCATACACCGCGGTACTACACCATTTACAGGTATATGGGCATCCGCGCTGTGTGCTTAGGCTCACGGCACTATGGCCATGTGCTGTTTTCCAAGCGTTGAGGTAATCTTGTATATTTATTTTTTCTCGTGCAGGAATGGGTAATTCGTCGAGGTCGCGGAGTTTGGTTCGTGCGGTAGTTTTGAATATACTTCCATCCTCTAATTGGTAAGCAATACCTGCAATATCGGGCCATTTTGGGGGTTGAAACCCTGTTTGAGCAATCTCCAACAACGTCTGTTCGCCCTCCCCAATTGCGATCAGGTGCGCACCGGCCTGTAGGTACTCCAAGGTATTATGCGTTACATCGGGGCCACCGAGTACGATTAAGGTGTGATTTAAGGTGGGTTGAGAACGGATCCACTGCATGGTTCTGATGACATTGAGTTTAGTCATCAAATTGGTATATAGCGCCACCACTTTGGGGCGATGTTCCAAAATATAGGTCTTTAACGTTTCCCAATCCGAAAAAGTAGTATCAAATACGGCATTTTCCACGCCATGTTGGTCGAGCCACGCAGCGATATAGAGTATCCCCAAGGGAGGATATGGCCGCATGATGACTTGTTCTTTGGGGTCGTCGTGCAGGAAATAACCGTGCGTAAGTAATACATTCATGTCTTCAATCTGTTGTTTTCATGTTACTGGCCTAGCCTGAGGAATACCAAATTAACATTTAAACTACTGGTTTTGTTTCAGAGACGTAGCGTACACTTTTTTTCTACCACAAAAGTACACATAGTACACAAAGCGTAGAGTGGCGCTTCGCTTATTTCTAGGACACAAAGGCGTAACGTACACTGTTTCTACCACAAAAGCACACAGTAGGACACAAAGATTAAGCGAACTCTTTCGTGTACGCTATGCTTTGTGTTCTTTTGCGCACTTTTGTGGTAAAAAAATACTAAGCAACGTGAAATTAATAAATGCACTTTTATTCAAAACTCGTTTTTAATACGATTTTGCCGACGTTACATAATACATATCCAACATGCCCTTGTTTTTAGCGGCAATTTTGCCCCTGTTCATCCACTCAAATTCATATTTAGCAATACTATATGCGGTTTCGCTTACATTTACCTTACCGGGGTCGCAGGTTTCTTCCATACGAGCGGCAATATTCACGGTATCGCCCCAAATATCATAAGCGAATTTCTTAGCACCTACCACCCCTGCCACCACAGGCCCTGTATGAATACCGCAACGAGCGTCAAAATAGGGTTGGTTATGTGATTGGCGTTCGGCTTTGAGGTACAGCAAAAAATCTTGTATTTCCAGTGCGGCCTTAATCATATCGGATGGACTGGCGTTCATATCCGACAAGCCGCTGGCGCAGATATAAGCATCGCCCACGGTTTTAATTTTTTCGATACGGTACTTACTGATAATACGGTCGAAATTAGAGAAGCAAAAATCGAGTTCATCGACCAACGCTTCTGGCGTAAGTAATTCGGAAACATGGGTAAAACCCGTAAAGTCGATAAACATTACCGTGGCGTGTTCGTATTTCCGAGCGGCCACCTTATTATTGCTTTTCAATTCTTGGGCAATAGCGGGCGGCAAAATATTGAGCAGTAATGCATCACTTTTTTTTTGTTCTCCTTCAATGACCTGATTTTTCTCTTTTAAATCGTTGGCTGTACGGCGTTTTGCACGATAACGGGCGTAAAACAAACCCACAAGAATAATCGCAAAACCAGTTAATGCGGCCAATAATCGTTGAATATTGCTTTGTTTTTCGGTAACCAGTGCTGCTTCTGCTAATTTCTTATCCTGCGCTAGAATTAGGCTGGTTTGTTGCGCGAGCATCATGGAGTCGGCCATTTGTTCCTGGGTCATATTGGCCAAGAGTCGTACTTTGGCCTTGACAAGAGAATCGGAACGGAGTTGTTTTCTAGCAATATCGGTAATGACCATATCCTTTTTGGATATTTCGGATTGTATCCGTTCATTCGCCAATTTGAATTGCTCTTCTGTCTGCTTAATATTGGAGGCTTGGGCTTGGGAATTACCACTCAATCGCGCCAACTCGTCTTTTAATCGGGCATTTTCGCTCTCTAAGTTGCTCAATTGGGAGGACAATCGGCTATTGGCATCGCCACCGGATGCGCTACGGCCAGTATTTTCTTTGAGGTATGTAATGGTTTCTTTGCACCATTTGAGTTCTTCTTTGGTATTTCCGTCTTTACGTGCCAATTCTTGTAGTTTTTCAGAAGAAGCCAATGCAATTTCGCGCAGTCCATAGTTGCGGGACGTATTCCAAGCCCAGTTAAATCGGCTGGCGGCGTCGGCATTTTTGCGAGCACGTCCGAGGGCATCTGCACTGAGGTAGATCGACTCGGCTTCGCGGCGTTTTTCGCCCAATTCAGAAGCCAGCAAACTAGCGCGGTGGGCATAGTCGGCTGCTTTAATGGCATTAGAACCGATGAGTTTCTCTGCTATTTGGTAGCAAAGGTTCATTTTTTCGCTTTTTGATTGTGATTTGTCGAGTTTTTTTTCTAATTCTCCTACGGATTGGGCCGTTAGGGAAAGAGAGCAACAAACCGATAAAAGCAAAGCAGTTACTTTTGCAAAATGATTAAACATAGTTAAAAATAATAAAGATACCAGTTTTTTAAGCACAGATAATAGGTGGAAACAAAGGGCAAATGTGGGGAATTATTTCAAGATGGTACCATATTGGGTAGTTTCATTTTCAGTTTTAGTTTGGGTGAGTACAAACATTTGATAACGAATTTCAAAGGGTACACCTTTTCTCTATAAAAATAATTTTATCCACTTGGAAATTTCAAAAAGTTGAAATTTAGTGCAATAATGCCTACTTCCTACTTTTTTTCGCCAAAAAAAGTAGGCAAAAAAGGCTTCGGCTGACGAAAAATGCCGTGCTTTTGCTTCCTCGCTCCGGCGGCGCCAAAAAAAACTCGCCGGACTATAGAGCGGAGGCTGTGCCTCGTTAGTCTCGTTTGGCTCAAACACTTTTTGGCTTCATCCGCCTCCACTCAAGCAAAACCTGCATTTTTCTAAGGCCGGTCTTGCCACACTTGGAGTACTGTGCTTCAAGTCAAATTTTAAAATATCTTACCAAAAATAAAAGTGTACCCTTTCTAAATAACGAATGTTTTGTACAAATCAATTGCGTTGATTTCTAAAGAACGCTTAAAGGTGCGATAAAAGTCTAAACTGCACTAAAAAAAAGTGCTTGTAGGCATCCTACAAGCACTTTTTTCACTTTAAAAGCAAAAATGCATTCATAAGAATGCAATATTTACTCATTATTTGCCGCCGCCGCCTTCAACTTTAACAGCGCCGCCGCGTTTTTTCACTTCTTGTTTGCCTTCTGGAACGGCACCACCGCGTGATTTTACTTCGCCAGCACCTTCTTGGCTTGCACCACCGCGTGTTTTCACATCAACAGGTTTTGTTGGAGGTGGAGCTGGAGTTGGAACTGTTGGTGCTTTTGGGCCTTTTGCAGTACCTTTTTTGGTACCTTTAGCAGGCGTAGGTGCAACAGTTGGAGTAGGTTCTACTGGAGCGGCAGACATTTCTGCTACTTTAGTGGCTACTGCTTCTGCAACTTTAGCATCGCATTTTGCTTTTTCATCTGCACGAAATGCTTCGAGGCCAGCAGTTACTTTAGTTGCGATATCAGCCATTTGATCGGCTTTGGTTGGGCCATAAAATGCCGTAAGGGTGAAACCTGCTACAGCTACAGCGCCTACGATTAGCAAATTTTTATTCATTGTGTATTGTATTTTTAAAGTGATTGGTAAAAAGGTACTGGACTAGTACCTCACAAATAATGTTGGAAAAGAATTACTTTTTCTTTGGAGCAGCCTTCATTGCTTCCATTTCAGCAGCTTTCATTGCATCCATTTCGGCTTTTTTAGCAGCTACTTGCTCATCAACGCGAGCAGTGAAAGAAGCGTCACAAGCAGCAGATTCTTCTGTTACAATGGCAGCTTTACCAGCGTCAATTCCTTTCGTAATTTCGGCTTGTACTTGTTCGGGTGTTAATAGCGTTTCTCCGCAAGAGGCTAAGCCTAGAGTAGCCATAGCAAAGAGGCCCAAAAGCATTTTTTTCATGTTAAATAAATTATTTTTGAATGGTTAGTAATTCCGCGCAAAGGTAAAGTCCATTGTGCGAATGATTCGCATAAACGAAGTTTTCTTTTGTGAATTGTATTGGAATATTAGTTTTTTTCTGAACAACCATGATATAGATGCCTGTTTCAGAATTAATGCACAAAATTTTTACGCAAAATTTATTTTCCGTCACCTTCTGCACCTGCTTTTGCTACTTTTTTATTTACCGATTCATTATATGCACTGATAAGTCCCATGTATAATAACTTTCCTTGCGCTGCATAACCTGTCCGTGAATAGTGTACCGAATCTGATGACATTAGTCCATTGGATTTCCAATTTTCAGCGGAGTTTTCGCCACCACCAATTTGGAAAAGATCCCAATAGGCAAAATCTTTTTTCAGCGCAAAGTCCTTGATCGTAGTACTTACGTCTGTCATATTGGGGTTAAATCCTTTCCCACGCAGGTACGAATCGGCAGGTGTTGTAAATAGGATACAAGCATGTGGCCATTGGGTGGTAATTTGGGTCGTCAATTCGTCCATTTGTTTTTGGAGCAATGTTGGGCTGTTGCGTGCTTGTGCTTCATTGGTACCAAAAGACAAAATGACAAGATCGGGGGTGATTTCTTTGAGTTGCAGGGCAAAAAATTTGGCGCGGGCAAAATCCGAAAACTTGGCACCATTAACACCTATGGAATGGTAAATGACCCCAGCACGTTCGTTATCAATAGAAACTCCGTCGAGCCAAAAAGATTTTTTACCACTGCATTTGGCCAATTTGATCGTGCACTCTGAAACGGGGCGATCAAAATAAAACGCTTTTGAGAAGCCATCTTCGATAACAGGCACGGCTACTTGGTGCGTATTTTCATCTTCTATGGTGATGGGCGGCGCGCCGTCGTTGTTTCTGTAAAAGACGGTAACTTTGGTAAATGGGCTAGAAGTACTAGAGGTGGTATCGCGGAGTTGAATGGATATTTCGCTACCCGTAGAACTGGTAACAGCCGAAAACCCCGAAATACCGTAATCTGTTAATTCATTTTGGTCGCGCACACAATTGGTACCACTCCACCTGGCCGAAGTAGAAATGATATAATCTTGGGGGCCATTGGAATTGATCAATTTATAAGGAAAAATCATGCCCCTGCCTGCATCACCAAAAGCGGCTTGCATTCTTTTGCGCATTTCGCGGGTCATAAAATTGCCTAAAATATGGGAATCACCGATGTGCACAATATTGATTTTTCGGCCACCTTGGGTGCGTTGTAGCCATAGTTTTTCAAAAAAAGGCGCTAAACTTGCCTTGTTTTGAATAATATTGGCTTCTTCTCGGAAGAAACCATACCCTACTGTATCATTTTTGGTAATATCAACAGTGGGGGTTTGCCATTGTGATTGACACTGGGCTGTGGTGGCCACAATGACAAAAATACTAAGCAATAAATGTAATGATTTATACATAAATAGTGGTTCGTTTTGTAACTTTAACGTGTTTGTTTCATGCATTAGGGGCTACAAGGAATGAGATTCAAATAAAGATACAGATTTGGCGGTTTTATTTTGCCCCTCTCTTCGTTATTCATCGGTTGTTTAGCAACCACTAAACGCCCTCTTCATGCCTTGATAGAGACAAAATCATCTCCCATAGAGACAAAATAAAACCGCCAAATTTGTACCTTTATTTGAATCTCATTCCTAAAACAATGGTGGTATTCAAAGCATGTTGCAAAATTAAGAAAAAAAACGCTGCTCCATGCCGCGATCGTGTACTATTTTTGTCCCTTAACTCCAGTACTTTAACTTTTATACAAAATATGCGCTTAATTCCCATACTTTTTGCGTTGCTCTTGGTGAGCATTATCCTACCCGCGCAAAAAAAAATTACCCTCGATGATTGCTTTGAAACGTATCGGTTTTATCCCAATAATGGCCCCGATTTTAGTTTTATGAAAGATGGACTTCATTATACTTTGCTTGAAAATGATGCCATTGAACGGTACGATTTGCGCACCCAACAACAAGACTCTACGCTGGTGGCGGCAGGAGAGATCAAG
>JAAFHO010000163.1 GCA_013297575.1 Chitinophagales bacterium | reverse complement strand
GATTGTGCGGGTAACGCAACACCTTTGGCGGTACTGAATGCTTCCAACTTGACCAATGCTCATTGGAAATTTGGCGACCCTGCCTCTGGCCCACAAGACTCCATAAGTGGGTTTGCTGTGGTGCACCGCTACCTCAATCCCGGCAACTATACCGCCACAGTGACCATCACCAATATTGATGGCTGTAGTAATTCTGGCACGCAGGCCGTACCGATTGTTCCCAATACGTTAAATGGGCAAATTACCCCTGCCAATCCAACACTTTGCGAAGGCGCAAGCGTATTGCTCTCCGCTCCGGCGGCTCCGGTTGGGAGTACCTATTTGTGGTCGAATAACATGAATACCAAGGACATATTGGTACTACAAGAAGGCAATTATACCGTCACCATTACTTCTCCCGACGGCTGTACCTATACCCCCAATGCCAGCAAAGTAGAGGTATTACCAGTGCCTGTTGGAAAAATTAAAGCATTATTATTCAACGATTTAGGTCAAATAGAAGGTTCAAAAGAAAACAATATCGAATTGTGCTTTGGGGAAGATACACACCTTCGTATTTTTGATAATGGCAACTATGGCTATAAGTGGTCCAATGGCGGTAACGACGAGGATTTAATTTTTTCAGAAGACCGCGGCACCCTGCTCAATCCCGGCTTATACACCTATACTGTAACCATCACATCTAGCAATGGTTGTACTTTGGTAACACCGCCATTTACCGTCAATATGCACGATGTGCCAAAAGGTTTTACTGCCGCAGCAAGCCAACCTTGCGCTGGCACACCTTCCACCGTCTCCTATACGGGACCACAACCGGCCAATTGGCAATTTGTATGGAACTCAGGCGATATAGGTACTTCATTTGCGACTACTGTACCCGGTCACTATTTTGTGAGGGTTGTGAACGAATTTGGATGTATCGCCGAAAGTAACAAAGTGACTATCCATCCAGGGCCCAATATCGGCTCTATTCCCGGTGGTTGCCATACCCGCTGTACGCCCGATAGTATGTGTATCACGCCATTACCCGATATTGTAAGTTGGCAATGGTTTTTTGAAGGCACACCGATTGCGGGTGCCACTACTCCCCAATTGATAGCCACCCAAAGCGGTACTTATTATGCGGCTTTAGAGGATATAAATGGGTGTAAAGCACAAAGTGGCCCACTCAATCTAACGCTTTTTGTAGGCTTTGGCGATGTTGACGGCCAAGTATGGTCAGATGTAAACAATAATGGTATCATAGATGCGGCGGATACATTGGTCAGCAATATCCCCGTCGTTCTTTGGCAAAATGGAGTCCAGTTGAATCAACTCAATAGCCAAACCAATGGTAGTTTTTCGTTCCAAAATATTCAATCCGTCGATTATAATGTAGCATTGGATACCTCACAACTAGATCCTTTGTGGGAAATTGTAATTGGAGCAGATCCAGTCAGTTTATTGGGCTGCGATGACAAAGAAAATACCGATTTATTGATCCACAAAATTACCTGCACACCCGTCAATAGCAGCCTTAATGTCAAGGTATGCTCAGGAGATACCTATACTTATAATGGTGCTACCATTGCAGCTGGAAGCACACAGTCATTTACCTTTACCAATGCGGTAACTGGTTGTGATTCAATCGTTACGGTGGCTGTTACGGCTTATAATATTCCAAGTTCAAGTATAGCGGTTAAGATTTGTCCAAGCGATGTTTTCACTTACCAAGGGGTCAACCTCGCCGTTGGGCAAAGTCAACAATTTACGCTCAATAACCCGGCCACAGGTTGCGATTCATTGGTTAATGTGTCTGTTTCTGCTTTTCCTGTTCCGAGTAGTAATTTGGCAGCGAAAATTTGTTCCAATGCCACCTTTACTTACCAAGGGGTCAACCTCGCCGTTGGGCAAAGCCAGCAATTTACGCTCAATAACCCGGCAACAGGTTGCGATTCGTTGGTCAATGTGTCCGTTTCGGCTTTTCCCGTACCGAGTAGTAATTTGGCAGCAAAGGTGTGTTCCAATGCCACATTCACCTATCAAGGAGTCAACCTCGCCGTTGGGCAAAGCCAACAATTTACGCTCAATAACCCGGCCACAGGTTGCGATTCATTGGTTAATGTGTCCGTTTCTGCTTTTCCTGTTCCGAGTAGTAATTTGTCTGTAAAAATTTGTGAAAACGACCAATATGCTTACCAAAACACCAATTTACAACCCGGTCAAAGTCAACAATTTACACTAGTAAATCCCACTACTGGCTGCGATTCATTGGTGACTGTTACCGTACAAGGCGTAGCATTACCAATTACCGATTTATTGGTCAACGTATGCCCTGGCCGCACCTACACCTATAATAATAAGCAACTCACCGCCGATTCTACTTACGAATTTCATTATTTTACCCAACAGGAGCAATGTGATTCTACGGTATTTATAACGGTTGAGGAGTGGGAGGAACTACGTTTTGATATTTCTACTACAGCCTCGTGTGCGGGTACGCCTACAGGAACAGCCACTTTACAAACCCTCAGCGGGGCGTTACCTGTGGAATGGATTTGGGGTAGCGGTAATTTCCAAAACACAACGATGATCGACGATCTATCGGGTGGAATTTATACCGTTACTGTAAAAGATGCCAATGGGTGTACTTATTCTGCCACTGATACGATAGCAGAACGATTACCGCTACAGGTGGATTTGCCAACAACGATATTGCTGCCCTGCGATACGCCTACGGCAAAGTTATTGCCCATCATCGCTGGCGATACGACCAATTTGGCGTGGATTTGGAATACGGGCGCTACAACAAACGCCATTGACATTGCTGAAATAGGCGTTTTTTCGATTAAAACAAGCAATATTTGCGAATCTATTACCCGTTCGGTCGAAGTAAAATGGGCGGATGGCCCCGAAAACAAGGACTTTGTTTTTGTACCCAATGTATTTGAACCCGAAGCCGATGAACCCGCCAATAGTCAATTTAAAGCATTTATATCACCCAATGTGGAAGTGCTGCGTTTTAAAATGGAAGTATTCGACCGCTGGGGTAACCTGGAATTCCGAGCACTCCAACAAGATCAAGCCTGGGATGCTATGGTGCGCCGCAAAATGGGCGATACAGCCGTTTATGTTTGGTATTTGGAAATAGATTTGATGTATTGTGGACAGATGACTACGATAAAGAAAAAAGGCGATATTACTTTGGTGCGTTAAATATTAGGGGGAGTTATTGTCTGCTCGTTCTTTCAGATCGAGCAGATAATAACCCCTTTTATTCCCCAACACCGTTCAAGTTATCCAACAACTTCATTCCACCTCAACAAACAATGTATCCGAATTAATACCTGTAAATATGCCGAGTCCGCCTGTAATATTCGTAAAAGGTGTGGTTAAGTTTTGCGAACTATTTCCATTATCATCGTATAAACTAGCATACTCGGGGTTAATTTTGAATAAAATGACGCGATGTGTACCATAGTAAGAGAAATTTCGAAAACTCAATTCGTAACGGTTCGTTTGTTCAGGTTCACTCCTAAACGTAGGCCGTTCCCTTCCATCGGCTACTGAAGTAGGATCTGTTTCAATGTTTTCTACCACGATTAAATAATATGCCCCATCTGTATTTTCCCATGTTAATTCAATGGGATCTGGGAACGAAGGAACCCCTCCTCCCCCACTAAATGATGGGAATACTATATTATCAGCAGAGGCTTCAAATACCTTTGGAGCAGAAGGCACCATTGTACTTGCATCAATCGTAACACCTTGATAATCAAAAGATAATTGATAGATTTCTTCTGCTTTTATAACCAAAGTACTGTCTGATAGGTACGTACCATTTCCTTGGTCTGCTAGCGTATATGTTGTACCTGATGGGGCTGTTATTCGTATAATCAGCCCCGAAATCCCCCTTGATGTTGCACTATCGGCATTGATCGGAATTTGCCTAGTAATTTTAACTTCTGCTGTTCTTCCCGGATGGAAATAGGCTTGAACAACAGGTTTCTCAAGGGTACTGATACCGCTGTTGAGTACTGGTTTTTCGCAAGCAGTGAAATAGCATGCGACAATAAGCAAGCATGCCATGAATTGAAGACGAATATAGGACATAGCATTAGTTTAATTTATAGTTAAATGAAATATTTGGGGTAATACCGAGATAATTGACATTAGTTTCAATCACTTGATTATTGATAATTTCAAAGTTTTTGTACCACACGTTTTGTCGGTTATAGATATTAAATAGGCTAAAACCGAGGCTGCCCTTTTGGTTCATGAAATTGTAAGTAGCTGCCACATCGAAGCGGTGGTAATCGGGTAAACGAAAGGCATTTTTGGACGAAACATTAAGATAGGAGGTCGCTTCGCCATCTAAAAGGTCGATTTGATAGCCTCCTTCTGGCGCAGTGTAGGGTTTGCCAGAAGCATAAATAAAAGTAGCCGCAAAATCCCACTGCCGCCATTTGTACAGCCCTACTACCTTAAATTCGTGGGTCACATCATTGGAGGCATAGAAGTCCCCGGCACCGTAAATCGGGAAATTTTGCCGTACTTCCCCAATTGTATAACCAATCCAGCCGTTAAACTTGCCGTATTTCTTTTGTAAAAGAAAATCAATGCCCTTTGCTCGGCCAGAACCTTGGTAAAAAAATTCATCGTATGAAACCGTACCAAAACCCGGTGTAAACCGAAGAGAATATTCCGATAGCCCCTCTAAAGTTTTGTAATATGCTTCCATATCAAATAACCAATCCCTGTTTTCGAAACTCAGACCGCCCACTATCTGATCACTTTTGGACACGGGCAGTCGATTATTATCGGCCAATACCCAAAAATCACGGCTTCCAGAAAGTACATCTTCGCGGATTACCCTTTTGGCAAACTGATAATAACGGCCCGCTGCAAATTTCAACTTTACGCTACTAGCACCGTGCTTATAAGGTGTGATCGTCGCATTTGCACGTGGTTCATAGTACATTTGTCCTGTTGGCGAAAAACTCGTAACCCGAATACCCGGCGTAAACTGTAATCGCTCGCGGAAAAAAGTCATTTTATCCTGTAAATATGCTCCAGTTGTTGTTCCGTTACTTTTGCGGTCGAGCAAGGTAGCCGTATCATTTTGGGCATAAGAGTAAGCAATATCATTGAGCGTCGTAAAGGCTCCAAATTCCAATTTTTGACCAGGAATTACCTGCCATTCCCAATCTGTTTTGGCAGAGAAATCTTTGAGGTTGTTATTTTCAAAAGTGCCCCTATTAATTGCTTGTTCCTCACCTGCACTATTGAGTACTTGCCCACTTACAGAGCGATCTCGTTTAGAATAATAATTGGAGTAACTCACTAAAGTATTGGAATACAAGCGATTATTCCAGCGGCGACTCCATTTAAGACTAGATCCTGTATTGCCCCAATTGGTTTTATCGGTGATATTGATACTAAAATTTCCACCACCGCCGCCACCCAAACCTGCGGGTAATTGGGGTTTAATCGAGTTATCCAGATTATCGCCTCCATTGTAAAAACTCCATGAAAACACATCTTTTTTATTCGGTTTCCAAGTTGCTTTGGCATTTACATCGTAAAAATAAGACGCTACCGATCCATTAGAACCAAACGGCGATGCCGTTGTAGTTTCATTTTCACCACTAAACCGATCAAAAATTTTATTGTACAAAGGACTTTTCCAACTGCGCCGTGCCGTAATTATTGTGGTGAATTTTTCGCCAAAAGGCTTTTCCAACCAAGCATTGGCACTCAAAAGGCTCAAGTCACCGCCTGCATTAAAGGTACGTGCATTGCCGTCTTTACCCGTAATTTCGACCACAGATGAGAGCCTTCCGCCAAATTTTGCATCAAAAACACCTTTGTACAATTGTACATCTTTGATCGAATTAGCATTAAATGCAGAATAAAACCCAAATAAATGATCCACATTATATACCGTAAAACCATCAAACAAGGTTAATGCCTGATCGGGAGTACCGCCCCGAACATATAGTCCCGAAGTATGCTCATTGGCTGCGCTTACGCCTGGCATCAATTGAAAAGAGCGGAAAATATCTTTTTCACCCAAAGAGGGCAACGTGGACAACTTGGCTGGTGTCATTTTTAACATCGAAATTTGATCTGCTGCCCTCAATAATTCCTGTTTTTCGGCAGTAATAACTATTTCTTGAAGGGCAGCACCCGATGGTGACATCATTACGTCTATTTTTTCAAACGGCGCACCGGGAGCCAAATAAATGATAGAGGGTTCGTAACCGACATACGTAAAGATCAAGGTGTTGGTATCAGAGGGTACATTGAGTAAGGTATATAAACCATCCACATTGGCAGAGCCGCCCAAGGGTACGCCCGCCACCCGGATACTCACAAACGGTAAGGATTCACCGGTGTTAACATCAATAATTGACCCGCTAACGGTGATATTTTTTTTCTTTGGCCCACCCGAATATACCCGCGCCGATTGCAAAACCTCTAATTCAGGTTGCTCATATTTACCCAAAATTTGGATAACACCATCTTTTTGGATTACATATTTTAAATCCAAGTCTTTACACATGAATTTTAAAAAACGGGAAAGCGGCTCATTAAAGGGTCTATCATTGTAGCGCAGTTCTGAAATTTTTTCTTTTTTGTAGGAAAATTTTACTTTGTAATTGATTGAAATATCTTCCAATATTTCAGGTACGGTACCTACATATAATTTATTGAGGAAAATAGAATCGGGGTTTTGGGCACATAAAAAAACGGGGCAAAGGAGCAAGGTGTAAAGGAATAGTTTCGGCATAACAAATATGTGTACTTAATTTTGATGAAAAAACGAATCATATATCGGAGCTAAGGTGCTACGGATTCTTCTGTCATCCATTGATGTGCCGATGAACTGGCTTATTGTACCGATGTTCTGAATGATTGTTTAAAAATTAGATATCCTACGCACAACTAGCCCGCGCTGCGCCCAATGCCTTTTCCAACGAACGGTAGGCCGCAGTCCATTTACCCGCACTAGCAGTCAATGTTGTATTCGATGCATTCATTTTGCCAGCCACATAATTGTTCACAGAAAACAAGACAAAGGCCGTAAAAAACACCAGTGCCGCATGACGACGAACGTATTGACCGAAATGGCTCAAAACCGTTATTTGTGATGAATATGAATCAGTACTACACATAACCTTTGTAATTTTATAGTCTGAATACCAGACGTTTGATGGATACAAAGGTGGCAGCAGCAAGTACTTTAGTCCAATTTTTTGTGACTGAACCGACAGGAAGCAGGAGTGAAATGTAGTGCAAGGAAGACAAAAAAAGGCCGTCTCACTTTTAGATCAGTGCGACGGCCTCTTTTTTATAAATAATGCGAATATTGGGTGACGTTTTCTAAACCTTGAGGTTTTCGTAAACTTTCTGTCACTCCAAGTATTTCATATTAGTGCGCAACAACAAATGGCTTTGCAACAACATTGCCATTTTCTGCTTTGAGTTGTAAGTAATACAAACCATTAGCGAATTGAGCAACAGAAATCTCGGATTTTTGCTCGCCAGCAGTAGCGAATGCACCATTGCGCTCGAAAATAGTTTGACCAATAGCGTTTACAATACTCATATTTACCTGAGTGCTGATACCTAAATCATAAGTAACGACCATCGTTTCAGCAACTGGATTAGGCGCAATGCTCAAAGCAGTCAACTGTGATAATTCATCAATGCCAGAAGTGATTGCAGTAAATGCCTCACCTGTACGGCCACCAAAATTACCCGTAAAACCACGGAAAGATGCGCCACCAAGGGTGTGCAATTTAATATTACCCGGAGCAAGAAGGCCATTACCTACCGCGTCCACTACAACAAATGTGAAGCATTCGCCAGGAATTTCTACTGTATCGCGTTTGCTAGCGTTGTTCGCGTATGCAGTTGGGCTAGCAGGAGCACCGTTCGGGAACTGGCCGCCACCATTGATACCCACCAACTGATTACCACCGTCAGCAAGAATATTACTATTTTCGTCCAACAAAGCCCAATAAATGTCTTTTGCGCTGTTATCGGCACGTACACGTACTTCAATTTTATTGCCTGTATAAGATGGTGCTGGATCAACAAACTCCACTACTTGTACCGATGGTTTGCCATTAGGTACGCCATTTACTTCTACGATTTCGGCGGTAAGTGTGCCTTTCGCAGTGATTTCCATAGGAGAAAATTCTACTGATGCCTGATCCAAAACAGTCACGGCGTCGGTAGTTTCTATGGTTTCTATCACAGTACCATTCCAACGCAATTCAACCATCATGGAAGTGATTTCATCCGTTCCTAGATTAGAGAAATCAAATTTTGGGTGAATCGTTTGTTTACCACAAATTTGTAATGAACGCGCACCTGGATCAAATTTGCTGATATTACCCCAATTTGCAGGAATATCTCCAACGCATGGTGATGCTTGTGTCCAAAGATTAGTAGCACTCAATTGTCCTACTTCTTTAACTGTTTTATCCGTACAAATCAAATATACCGTTGGGAAATAAGCGATAGCATAATCATTTGCAACTGTAGCATTATCAAAAATAGGGTAAGGCGTATTGGCGACCCAGTTACCTTGTGTACCGCCTACACATCCGGTAGGACCGTAAAGGCAACTCAAATTGGTAGAACCATCACCTTCTACAAAGAAAACCATCGACTTACCATCACCTTCTGGGCCATGCGTTGCGTAATAAGTTTCTAATGCGTTGCTATTGTGGTAACTCCAACATGGGCCGCACCAAGTAGCCGAAACATCCATAATTACTGGGCGACCCGATTCTAAAATATCGTACAAATTCCAAGTACGACCATTGATGTCCATCGCTTTAATATTGGGTGCTACGGAGCCATCCACTAACTGTGCTTGAATTGTAGTGGTCATCCAAGCAAAAAATGCGAGTAAAAGTAGTTTTTTCATGAAAAATGAGCAAAAAAGTTGTGATTAAGTAGTTGTTTGGCAAACAGAAATTTCTGTTTACTCCGCGACAAATGTATAAATAAAGTGGGTATTAAGTGTGGATTAAATTTGTTTTTCGCTATTTTTATCTATTTTAATCTTATTTTTAGTTTTTCTTGAATGAATAGTTATAAAAACTTATCACACTACACTCAATATGTATTCTTTCAATCGCACTTTTTTTTCGCGTTCTGTTAACTCAAAGTCTTCGTGTTGCAACGAAAAACTGGAAATCAACTCCAATTCTGGTCTTTTATGCGGTGTAATCACCACCAGTCTAGGCGCTGCCGAAAGTAAAGCCCAGATAAGCGGAAAAAGATCTTTTGCGGGGCAAAGGTGTAATGCAAAGGAGCAAATGATAAGAGAGTATTGGCCAATATCAGCACCTTTAATAATATCTTCAAAGGAATAACGAGCACAAGGCAAGCCTGTTTGTTTTTCGTATAGCGCATAAGTAAACGGATCACAACCTGTTATGTGCTCTACCCCAGATTGCTGCAAAGCACGGGTTACCTCCCCGCCT
>JAAFHO010000162.1 GCA_013297575.1 Chitinophagales bacterium | reverse complement strand
TCTTTATCCTGGGACAAATCGGGAAAGAAGTAACGGCGGGATACACCATTGCGATCCGTATTATAGTGTTTACCATTTTGCCATCGTGGGGTGTGGCCAATGCAGCGGCAACTTTGGTGGGACAAAACCTGGGTGCTGGCCTGCCCGAACGCGCCGAAAAATCGGTATGGCGTGCTTGTCAGTTAAATTTGGTTTTTATGGCCATCGTAAGTGTGGTGTATATGGTGTTTGCGCCGGCCTTGATTGGGATATTTACCACCGAGCCGGAAGCCTTAAAAGCGGGTACACTTGGCCTGCGCTTTTTGGCAGCGGGTTATGTGTTTTTTGGCTACGGAATGATCCTTTCGCAAGCACTCAATGGCGCGGGCAATACCAAAACACCAACCATCATCAATTTTATCTTTTTCTGGCTGGTCGAAATTCCATTGGCATGGGTACTGGCGATGGTACTCCATTGGGGGCAAGTAGGGGTGTATATCAGCATCATTACCGCCGAAACAATGCTGGCTTTGGCGGTTATTTGGGCGTTCAAACAAGGGACATGGAAAACGGTAAAAGTGTAAATTTGAAGACATTAATCGATGATGCTACACTATAATTCATAAAATTAAGGATTAAAACACTTATCTTTGCGTCATTAAATACACTACGTGAATGACCTTAGAAGAGGAACTTAAAAATTCTACCCCAATACCTCCGCAAACGCGTGCGATATTGAATATACTATTTACTGCGAGTTGGCTCGATTGTTTGATGAATCGCACCCTACGCGACTATGGACTCACCAATCCACAATACAATATTTTGCGTATCCTGCGGGGATCACCCCAAGGGCTTTCGGTGTTGGATATAAAAAGCAGGATGATCGACCGCAGCAGTAATGTGAGCCGTTTGGTCGAAAAACTAAGGGAACAAGAATTGGTAGAACGCATCATAAGCAACGAAGACCGCCGGATGGTTGTCGTTTCTATTTCAAAAAAAGGCTTAGAGATGATCGATGCTATTGGTGATCAGATGAACCAAGGTGATGATAAGGCCATTGGTAATAAAATGACAGAGCAGGAATTGCTCGATTTGTCGCTGCTCATTGATAAACTTAGGCTTTAGTTTTTTAATTTTTATATCTATGAAACAAATAACACTTTTTTTAATTCTACTGGCCATGCCTTGTTTAACACAGGCGCAAAAAGATGAAAAGGCGATAAAAGCCGTTATTAATCGATTTTTTGAGGCGATGGAAACAGGTGACACAACGGCATTATTAAGCACTTGTATGCCCGATCCAGTATTCCAAACTTATATGAAAGACAAAGACAGCGACCTCCAGATGTACACCGAAAATTTTACCGATTTTGTGCGTTTTGTAGGCAGTCCAAGAAAAGATACGTTCAAAGAGGAAATAAAATTTGATGCCGTACACAGCGAAATGTCTTTGGCCAGTGTCTGGACTCCATACACGTTTTACCTCAACGGAAAAATTAGCCATTGTGGCACCAATTCCTTTCAGTTGGTAAAAACCGCAGCAGGCTGGAAAATCCAATATATTATTGATACACGCAGGAAAGGGTGTAAATAATTCCCTAACTTTGCATAAAATTTTCAAATAAATATTCATGAAAAATAACATTATTAAAGGAATTATATTCCTATTTGCCCTAGTAGTGGCGCAAAATAATTACGCACAAGGTATTGAGTTTTTTCACGGTACATGGGCCGAGGCATTGGCCAAATCTAAGTCGGAAGGTAAACTCATCTTTGTGGATGCTTATGCAGAATGGTGCGGTCCCTGCAAACGGATGGCCGCTCAGGTATTCCCCGATCCAAAAGCGGGTGAATATTTCAATAATAATTTTGTGTGCCTAAAAATTGATATGGAAAAAGAAGAAAATGCGGAATTCGCTTCCAAATTTCCCGTTTCTGCTTATCCTACTTTGATGTTTATCGACGATAAAGGCGCATTGGCTGCAAAGCAAGTGGGTGCATTGGACGTAACGGGTTTACTCGATTTGGGTAAAAAAGCCGTTGGCAAATCCGATAAATCGGTAGATATGCAAAAAAAATACGAGGAAGGCGAGCGCGATCCTCAGTTTTTGTATGGCTATGTGGCGGCATTGAACCGTGCTGGCAAACCATCCTTGAAAATAGTAAACGATTACTTGGCGACCCAAAAAGATTTGAAAACACCTTTCAATCTCGGTTTTATTTTTGAAGGTGCTACCGAATCGGACAGTCGCGTATTTGATTTGTTTATCCAAAATCGTGCGGCCATCACCAAGATGTTTACGGAACAAATCATTACAGCCAAAATTGAAAAGGCATGTATCGCGACCCTACGCAAAGCCATCGAGTTCAAAGATGAAAGCCTATTGGCCGATGCAAAGGCCAAAATGAAAGCCAATTACCCCGAAAAAGCCGCTGAGTTTGCGCGCGATGCCGATGTAAAATATTCTGCTGCAACACAAAACTCAAAGAGCTATCTTAAAGCCATGAAAACCCGCCAAAAGCAGGTGGGCAATAATGCAGCACGCCTCAATGATCTTTGTATCGAAATGATGCGCGCTTTCCCTACGGATTTGAAAGTGTCGAAACAAGCAGAAAAATGGGCTGCAATGGCCGTTAAATTTGGTGGATTACCAGAGTATTACCTCACACAGGCGGAATTGCAAAAACGCCTTGGCGACAAGGATAAAGCACGCAAAACAGCAGAAGAGGGTCGCAAAGCCATCGGTGAAAAAGATACGATGAATATGGGACAAAAATTTGAGTATTTCTTACAGAATATGTAGGATCAATACCAGTATTCCGCGCTTTTTGCTTTTAAAAGTGCGGAATACTGGATAATGGTTTTATTAATAATTCAATTTCACCAACTTCAATTCCAAACTTTCTCCCTTAATATTATAGACGGCAAGCATAACGCTATTGCCCGAAGCAGGGTAAATGGCGCGATTTGTTTTTTTAGCCGCAGTAATATCTACTTTGTCATAGTTTAGGCTGCCATCTTTAGCCAAAAAGATATTGCCTACAATTGTTTTGGTTTTTTCGCCACTTTCGCGGTCGTAGTTGAGGTAGGAAACATTAAAAGTGGACTTGTCTAGGCTTTGCTGTGTAAATTGGTAATCGAAGCCACCAATTCCTTTGGCAAACATACCCAATAAACCCGATCCATACATGCCTGAACCTGCTGGCAACCCCACACTACTGGCATCTTTTTCATAGTATTTAATGCCAACCGGTTTGTAATTGGCATCTATTTCAAAGACCCAAATATTTCCAATTTTTACTTTTACAGCACTGGCTTGTCCGCCCAAAGCAATCACCGCAATACCTACGCCATCGGCGGCTTTTTTAAATTGCTCATACACGATATAGTAATGCCCGTTGGTGGCTTTGATAAAGTCCATTGGGTAATTGACATAATTGTCCTCGATACTTTCTTTGCCTTTCGCATCAAATAGTTTTTTGATATCCGATGCCCATGAAAATTTAGTTTCGCTAATAGATTTTGCTGTTTTTATATCGTATTTTTTCAGGTATAAGCCATTGCTTTTATTTACACCTGCTTTATCATCTAGGTCGTAGTATTCTCCTTGTACCAAAATTTCGTCGTTATCGAGCAGATTTGTCGCCGAAATAGACAAGTTTTCTTTCGTACTTTCAACCGATGCGTCCACCATTTTTTTACCTGTTTCAATATCAAAAACCGTGAGGTAATATTCAAATTTGGTGGACATCATGCCTTTGCGGCGCATGGTAAGCCCCGATACGTACTTATCCGAAATATCCGATAAAATAAAGGTTTCCATCCCTTTGCTACCATCAGGGGTTTGATACCTCCATTTTTTCTTAAAATTCGTATCGTACATCGTAACAGAAAACTGGTCTTTGTCTTCACCATAACCAGCGCGGACAAAGCCTTTTCCGGGAACTGCCTGAATACCATAATACGAAGCAGCCTCTTCTGCTTCCATGCGTTCCATAACCGCTTTTTCGTACTTGTTGAGGTCTTTGGCGGTGGCTGAGCCTGCTAGTTTTAGGGTTTTGTCATACGCTTTGAAAATATAGCTACCTTCTTTGGAGTCGTAAAACATCAGCCCCAGTGTTTCGCCATTATAGGCCGATTGTATCAGGCTGGATTGTTTGGGCAGGGTAACTTTTACGCGATTTACTTTATTGAGTTTTTCGTCCAATAGTTCGAAAGCATAATTGTTGTTTTTGGAGTCGGCTTTATCGGTTTTATAAAAAAGGATATAACCGGTAATCTCGGCGCCGTTTTTAATGGCTTTAATACCATTTCGGTTAAATGACTCAATGCCGTCCACCTTGTAAGTTTGGGCAAATGCTTGGGTAATACCCATTGTCAGGAGACAAAAGACAATTAAAAACTTAAGTTTTGTCATGATAATAATGTAAGATTTGGAATGATAAATAAGGTAAAAAATATATTATTTTTGGAAAAATGAACGAGTTTTAGCACATAGTAAAATAAACTTGCCTGTAAATTGTGTTTTTTTTCATGAATCACAAATGAGGAAACGTACACTTTAGTGCGTGCAACGCTTTGTGTTCTACCACAAAGACTTAGCGTACACATGTATCCACCACAAAAGAGCACAAAGAACACAAAGTTAACAAAGCGTAGGGTTTACGCTCTATGTTCTAAAAAAAGCGAAGCGTCCAATCTACGTCTTTGTGCACTTCGTTGTAGAAAAGCATACTACATTTATAAAAAATTGGTTAACTTCAAAGTAATCGAACGTTTTTTGGCAAAATCTATTATTACTTCACCATTAATTCACATTTTGGGGGAATTGTAACCATTTGTCTGCTTTTTTTTGAAAAATATGTAAAAACTTAGCCGCTAATATTTTGGCCGAAAGAGTACAGCAGCAATGACCATCTATTCCTTAAAATAATCTACAAATCGCCCATTTTTAAAGCGCGAGAGGTATTCTTTTTTGGTGGTATTGGCCGTTGCTCGGTCTTCTTTTGCTTTTGCTAATTGATAGGCCGCCAATAGTCCGTACTCGCCCTTATCTGTGGGTAATTGGGTAAGACTGCATTCGGCCAGCGCCAATAGTTCCTTCATCCGTAGGTTATTCAAAAAATCGAGGAAATGATTGTATTTTTCAGGTCTGCTATATGAAGATTGCGCCAATACTGTGGCTAGGTCGTGGTCTTTGGCATGTTGGTACAATTGATACAAAGCCAATGCTTTAACTTCTTGGAAATAGAGGCATTTGGGATAAACGCGTTGGTATTGGGTGGCTAGAAACAATACCTTATCGAAACGTCCAAAATTGGCCCAAGATTCCACGCTTTCTATCGCTGCCAAATAGCGAATAGTGGCATAGTCGATGGTGGGCTGCTCGGCAGGCTGTGGCGTTGGGGTAATTTTGTCCACCAATGGTTGCAACCATATTAAGCGTTCTTTCCAATCAGGATGCGTGCTGACGGAATCCCGGAATGCTTTGTTGGCCTGTACCTGTGCTTCGTGTGCGGCATCCCACACCGAGCCACTTGCATTTGTCGTCCACTGCTCTTGGAAAGGATGCTGTGTGCAGCCAAAATTGGTCTTTATATCCAGTACGGTATCTCGAAGTGGTTCGTCGATATGCTCAAATACTTCCATGAGCCTTTTGGCCTGCGTATGATTAAATTGGGTGCGTACAAAGAAGTGATAGGCCAACGAGTCTGATTGTCGCTCGTGATTACGACTGTGGTAGCGGCTATTAAAAAGCATATTTTTCAGCACTGCTTCCATCTGCTCGTATCGGTTGAATTCCTTGGCTTCTAATTCTTTTATTTTTGCCTTAAAAGCCTTGCTGTTCAATTGTTCAACAGTGGTTTCGAGCCCCTTAGTAGCGTGTTGGAAGGCATAGTGCGCCATTTCGTGGCAAAGCACAAAAGCGACCTGATCTTCGTTTTCTAGTCCCGCCAATAACCCTACATGTACCACAAATGTACCCTCGCCGATGCAGTACGCATTGGGTGTAGGATCGGCTATCAGTAGCACTCGGGTATCCTTCATTGAGGGGTTAGCCGCTACTATTTTAGCGTGTATTTTTTGGAGAAATGGCCATAGAACATCATCGGCGATGGCGTAATTTTTGATTTCAGCAGCGATATCCGTTGCGATTATTTCCCTTTTTTTTAGGTAATCTTCTTTTGTCGCTTTATCAAACCTTGAGGGAGGTTGGAACACATTTCGGACAGATGTGGCTGTTTGCTCTGCTAATTTACCCTGTTGAGTTGTACTTTCCGAAGAAAAATAGGGGTTTTGCCGCGTAGTTTGACTATGGGCAAGGCATGGAAAAGCAAATAGAATGACATAAAATGCTCCCCGCCAAAATGTGGCGGCGCAAGGTGTTTTTTGAAGGATTCCAGCAGTCATGGAAAGATGTTGAGTGAAAATAGGGGGAGATGCCCTGCAAAGATAGGCGTTTGTCCATAATTCACAAAAAATTGTTTACTGTTATTCAGAAAAACAAGACCTGTACCGTGTGCCGATACAAGTCTTGTTTAATTTAATGCAAATACAAAATTCCCAAAGAGCGGTTTAACCCACTACAATAGACTCAGCCATCCATTTTAGGTTAACCTGTACAATATCAGGTAAAGCTTTACGCGCATCGGAGTAGTTGTCGTAATGCTTTGCGGTTTGCATAGCACTTTCCAATGCATTATCAATGGCTTGAACCACGCTGGTAAATTTAGATAATACAAAAGTCCCCTTATCCGTAACTTGGATCACCTGGCCATTCTCGTTATAAGTTACCGAGCCAGTTGTTACGGTATCTTCATTTTTCATTTGCAATACCGCTTGTGCGGAAAAAAGGTTGCCCGCAATATCGTACATGGCAGTAAGTGCAATATGGTCGTCTTTATTGGCATCGCGCACGCCATCAATTTTACAGGAAAGTAAAAGACCCGTATTGCCATAATTTACTGATTCATCGGCAAACCAAGTGCGGTAGTAATCGCCGTTGGTATGGTACTCTACTGCTTCGCCGTCTTTATCATCTTGGTATTTACCTGCACCGATGGCATCTTTGAACATACTGTTCTTGAAATTGAGGGTTTTGGGAATAGATCCTCCGTTGATGTACTCCAGCACCGAAGTATCGAGTCGGTTAAGGGCATGCGTAGCCACCGCAGAGAAGTATAAGCGGCCACCGTCGTCGGCTATTTTACATACGCGTTCTGCAACATCGTTGTATATAGAGATACCTTTAGTAACTGCTTCGGTAATCGTAAGCGTAGTAGCAGCAACACCTTGTACAAGAACTACGCTCGCTCCTGCCGTTTCAGGCGCGGTGAACAGACCTATTAATTCTTCTACACCGACACAAACGCCCCCTACTATATTTACGCCAGTAGTCACCCAATCAGGCACTTGGGCATCACTTCCTGCTTTCCAAGAAACAGTTGGCGGGCTTTTGTAGTTGCCTTGGGCATCGTATTTTACTTTGATCGTCGCGACATCGTCTTTTGCACCACCTCGAATATGCGTAAGGCTGAGCGTAAGATCCATTTCGCCATTGCTGGAAATCGTTCCAGTGGGCAGATTAACGCGGTATTTAGAGTCTTGAGTTGTAAATTCAATAGCAGTGCCATTATCCACGAGTTTGCCGGAATATTTTGCTTTAAAATAATTGTTCAAATTATTTAAATTGCTGTTAGACATAATTAAAATTGAAGTTGAAATTAAAAATTAAAATTGAAGTTGAAAAAAAATACATGTAAAAAGTAAACTGTGACAGCAGTTCCGCTTTTTTTATACCTGCTCTGTCTGTCAAAAGAGCAGAAAAATTTGTACCAATTGACGATGCAAAGGTGGGAGGAAGACCATCAAATGGATAAGCGTACAAATACCCATTTTTAAAAACACGTATATATACCCGCTTGGATGCGTAGTAGTACTCGAAAGCACATTAAAGGACATAGGAAAGGGGTAACTATTGGCTAAAAAGCCATGTAGGATAGGTATTTGTGGTTACCCCTTTTCAATATGCACCTATAAAAATCAACCACCCACCAACGGCATTAACCGCAAAAACGACACTTTAGTGGATGCTTCCACCAATATCGCTTCGTCCAAATCTGCCACTTGCTTATTATCGATCATGATAAAAAAGCGGTTTTTCTGAAACGCATCCCAAGCAACAAACACCTGTTTTTCAGGATCAACGTGCCTTTTATTGCGCATTTTATACGTGTAACCATTAAGTGTCGCTTCGGCATCGGATGGCTGTATTAAGCCCTGAAAGTACTCTTGCGCCTGCGCGTTATAGGTCTCTACCTCTTTGCGCACGCGTGCCGCGATCAGGTCGCGTACCATCATCATTTCGTTTTCCACCATGATTTCGATAGTGCGCAGGATGTCTCCGCTTACTGTTTCGTCCTGGAATACTATTGTTTGCATATTGTTGGATGTTTTTTATTTTATTTAAATTTCAGTAAATTTAATTCGGATTTGACTTAAAATACTTCCGTCCTTAATTTTATCATCTTCAGCCAATAGAAAGCATTTACTTAAAATTAAAGTAAGCAGACTATCGCCCTCAAATGGTAACCATACTTTATTTTGTACTGTTGATACTTCCGCAGGCGCAGGTACAATGCACAAGTATTGGTCGTTGGGCAGCATCAAAATATTGCCACTGCCAATATTGATTTTATAAGTACGGAATTTGCCTGTCACCACGACAAAATTACCTTCCACATGCGCCACTTTTGCGATTTTGGTGCGTGGAATCATTAATTCCAGTATTTTTTTGCGTTCTTCGGCGCTTTGAGTTTCCGACAACGCACCGTAAGCATAATTACGCCAATACTGCCGTTGATCATCTCCATTGGCTTGCCAATTGGGATCGCTACCAATAGAAGTAATGGCGACAAACATATCCACATCGCGCATCACTTCGGAAAAAACGACGGGTGGCACCTCTATCAGATTGACCCACGTGGTATCGCCCTGCATCGGCTGAAAATGCAAACGCCCTGTTGGACTTACCCCACCCAACGGTGCTTGCGCCAGATCATAATCGGCCCGTAGTCCCCAAGCCGGGAGGTTGCGTTTTGGGAAGGCGCCATCGTAATGTTCATACACAAAATCCCAGCCGCGCTGTGGTGCTATCGCTAACAGGTTGTTCGTTTTTAGGATATGCCCTGCAAAGCGATTGGAATGGTTCACGGTCACCAATTCGGCATCGGTAAGGAGGTATATTTCGCGGAATGCTTGTTTGAAAGGCTGCCGCCATTGTTTTTCGAGCAAAAAGTTGCGCCAAGCAAGTATTTCCGCCACCGTTGCCGTTACTGGATGCCAAATTCTGATCTGCTGAATGGTTTCGGGGGCCGGGTAAGGAACGGAGCCATCGTGCCGGAGTATGCTATCGGGCAAGGCCATTCCTGTTATTTTTTCGTGTCCCAAATCAAATTCCCAAATGATTTTTTCCGACAAAAAGTGCATCAACGCATGGGTGCGAAACGCTTGCTCCCATAATTCCCAAGTCCAACTCAG